>JBAXLL010000115.1:0-6139 GCA_037134835.1 Verrucomicrobiota bacterium | reverse complement strand
CTACTATTGGTCGCATTCTCCTGCTCGTACCCGCCCCCTATGCCAGGCGAAGCGGAATCACCTCACATCGCATCCGCTTTCGGGCGGCAGCAATCGATACGGGGCGAGCGTGCGGCGGAGTTCTGCAATCAACGCCACCTCCATCGGCTTGTACATATCCTCGATGAACAGGCAGACGATCTTTTTTCCCGTCACCTTTTCCCGAAATTTTTCCGTGATGCGCTCCTTGTGCCTTTTCTCCATCACAAAAATCACGTCCGCCCAGCCGAGGTCGCCCCCGGTCAGCCGGACGCGCGCGTCGTTGGCCACCCCGCGCGACCGGACCTGATACGGTTGCGCGCCGGCGAACATTTTTTCCGCCGTCAGGCTGCGGATCTTGTTTCGGGCGCAAACGAACAGGATTTTCTTCGGGCCTTCCGTTTCAATCAGACCAGGCATGGATGAACCAAGGATACTCACGCCTTCTGCGTCTTGATCTCGACCACATCGTGCGGGGCGGCCTCGCGCTGGCCGGCGGGGGTCACACGGATGTAACGGGCCTTCGCGCGCAGCTCAGGCAGATTCTTCGCACCGAGGTAGCCCATGCCGCTTTGCAGGCCGCCCAGGAGCGAGGCGAGCACCTCGTCGGTGCTGCCGCTGACTTCCTTGAGCGCCTCGATGCCTTCGGCGGTGAGCTTGCGGGCGGTGTCAGCCTTGTCCTGCCCGTAGCGTGCGGCACTGCCGGCTTTCATGGCGGCGACGCTGCCCATGCCGCGGTACTGTTTGTAGAGCTTGCCGTTGATTTCCATGATTTCGCCCGGCGCCTCCCGGCAGCCGGCGAGCAGGCCGCCGAGGATGACGGCATCGGCGAGAGTGAGCGCCTTCACAATGTCGCCGCTCTTGGTGATGCCGCCGTCAGCGAGGATTTTCACCCCATGTTTTGCGGCCCCGCGCCCGGCGACGTGAAGGGCGGTGAGCTGCGGAATGCCAACGCCAGCGACCATGCGGGTGGTGCAGATGGAGCCGGGGCCCTGGCCGACCTTCACGACATTGGCCCCGCATCTGGCCAGATAGGCCACTCCCTCGGCGCTGGTGACATTGCCGGCGATGATGGTCAGTTTGGGGAACGCACCCCGCACGAGCTTCACCATGTCGCCGACGCCGGCCGTATGGCCGTGCGCCGTAGAGACGGCCACACAGTCAACGCTCTCGCCGACCAGCGCATTCACGTGCTCCAGAATCTTCTCGCGATCGAGCGTGCCGTCCGGCCGGCGGAGCGGAGCCAGTGCCGCGCCGGCGACGAGCCGGAACCGGCCGTCGCGGGCAGGCCGGCGCCGCGACTTGGCTTCGGCCGTGATGCGGTCCACGTCGGAAAATGTCACCAGCCCTCGCAGGCGGTCGGCATTGTCCACCACCAGCATCTTGTGGATTCCCACATGCTCGGTAAAAAAGGCATCGGCCGCCCTGATCGGGTCGGGCTGGAGCGCGCTCTCGTGGACGGACCGGATGTCGGAGCGCGGCACCATCGCCTCGGCGACCGTCTTGGTCCGGTAGCGGTCACGGACAACATTGCCCGAGAGCAGGCCGACCAGCTTGCCCTTGCCATCAATCACGGGAAACGTGCGAAAGTCGTAGCGTTTTTGCTCGATGAGCGCGAGCACGTCGCCGACCAGCTGGCCGGGCGCAACGGTGATGGGGTCCTGGATGAGGCCGTGGATGTGGTGCTTAACGCGTGCGACCTCGCGCACCTGTTCGGCCGCGGGCAGGTTGTAATGGATGAGGCCGAGCCCGCCGTTGAGCGCCATCGCAATCGCCATGCGCGACTCGGTCACGGTGTCCATGTCCGACGAAACGACCGGGATCGAAAGGCGCAGCGACTCGGAGAGCGCAGTGGACGTGTCGGCGTCCTTGGGCAAAATGTCGGAGTAGAGCGTCGCGAGCGTGACGTCGTCAAACGTGAGCGCGGCCGGCAGGTTGGCACGGAAAAAATCGGCGGCGGGAAGGTAGAACTCGGCGTCCGCTTGAGCCGTAGTCGCAGCGGTTTGGCCGACGATTTTCTGGGCGGAAGATTTGGCAACCTTGGTCATGATTGCCGGGAACGAAATAAGGCGCGGGGCCGGAAACGCAAATGGATTTTTTGGCCGGAGCCGTCTTCACCGTCGGGGGCGACCCTTTTGCCACCGCTGCACCCATTGCCTTCGGGGGCCTAGATCAGAACCGTGACGCGTGGCTTGCCCGGCGTGGGCGCATCGGGGTACTGTACGCTTGCGGCCGTCGCACGTCGCGTTCCATCATCGGCGGCTCATGTCGGTCCATTTACCCAAATCTGTCCTCGTCGTCGGTGGCGGCGGGCGCGAGCACGCGCTGGTCTGTGCGCTCGCGGCGTCGCCCGCCAAGCCCCACGTCATCTGTGCGCCGGGCAACGCCGGCATCGCGGCCGACGTCCCGTGTTTTCCCATCGCCGCCGATGATGTCGCCGGCTTGGTCGCGCTCGCCCAAAGCGAACGGGTGGAGTTTGTCGTCGTGGGCCCCGAGGTGCCGTTGTCCCTCGGTCTGGCCGACCGGCTGCTCGCGGCCGGCCTCCCGGTCTATGGACCGACCGCCAATGGCGCGCGCCTCGAAGCTTCCAAAGTGTTCACCAAGCAAATCCTGCTGAAGTACAAAATCCCCACCGCACCCACCGGGATTTTTACCGAGGTGCCCCCCGCGCTCGATTATCTGCGGAAACGCGGCGCGCCCATCGTCATTAAGGCCGACGGTCTCGCCGCCGGCAAGGGCGTGGTCGTGGCCCAGTCCCTGGCGGAGGCCGAGGCGGCGGTGCGCGACATGCTCGCGGGTAACAAATTCGGCGCCGCCGGCAGTCAGATTCTGATCGAGG
Source organism: Verrucomicrobiota bacterium (assembly GCA_037134835.1). Taxonomy (GTDB): domain Bacteria; phylum Verrucomicrobiota; class Verrucomicrobiia; order Opitutales; family Opitutaceae; genus CAIYUN01. The sequence goes on along the minus strand of JBAXLL010000115.1, from coordinate 3,282 downwards.
ATTGCCTGCTCGGCGAGGAAACCTCCATTCTCGTGGTCGTTTCCGGACGCAACTACGTGATCCTGCCGACCTCGCAAGATCACAAGCGCATCGGCGACGGCGACACCGGCCCCAACACCGGCGGCATGGGCGCCTATTCACCCGCCGAAGTCGTCACCCCCGCGCTCCTCGAACGCATTGAGCGAGAGATCGTGCGACCCTCGGTCAACGCCATCGCGGACGAAGGCATCGCGTTTTGCGGCACCCTGTTTATTGGCGTGATGCTCACCCCCACCGGCCCGAGTGTCCTCGAATACAACACCCGCTTCGGCGACCCCGAGACCCAGGTGGTGCTACCCCGTCTGACCACCGACGTGCTGGCGCTCCTCTGGGCCGCTGCGCGCGGCGAACTCGCCAACGTTAAACTCGCCGTGCGCCCCGAACACGCCCTCTGCGTGGTCATCGCGGCCAAGGGCTACCCCGATACCTATCCCAAGGGCGACGTGATCACGCTCCCGGCCGCCTCCGCCCTGCCTCCCACTGCCGTGATCTACCACGCCGGCACCGCGCGCAACGCCACCGGTCAGCTCGTGACCGCCGGCGGTCGCGTGCTCGGCGTAACGGCGCTTGCCCCTACCCTGCGTGAAGCCGCCAACCGCGCCTACGCCGCGTGCGACCAAATCCACTGCGCTTCCAAATACCATCGCCGCGACATCGGCGCCAAGCAGCTCAACCGCCGCTGAACGGTGAACCCTGTGCCGAACCCTTCCGGCCCATCCACGATGATGCATTCCTTAACCCGAAATCTGCCTTCTGCATTTCGGCACTTCTCCCTCCGCACCAGTGCGTCGTGCTTCGCTCTGTGCCTCGTTCTCAATTTTTCGTTTGCTCAACTCGCCGCCGCCGATTTGCCAGCCGCACCCTCTGCCGCTGCGTCGCGGGCTCCAAATGATCTTGGTCAAGGTCTCACCTTTCTCCGCCTAGCCGCGCTTGATGATGCGGTCGCTGGTAAAATCTCCGTTGCATCCACTCCTCCCTCTGTCGCCCTCCTCCTTGATCTGCGCGGCACACCCGCCGACGAAGCATCCGCCACCGCCCTCCTCGTCACCCTGCGCGCCCGGCCTGCCAACCAATGTGTCTGCCTCATCCTCATTTCGCCAGCTACCGCGCCTGCCCTGCTTACTGTGCTCGCGAGCCGCGTATCCGGCTGCCTCACCCTCGGACGCGCTGACGGCAACTGTCATCCTGACATCGCGGTCACCACCACCGCCGAATCCGACCAGCGCGCCTGTGATGCCCTCGCCGCTGGCACTGCGCCGCTCGCGTTGCTGGGCACGCCCGCCGACAAACCCCGCCACGACGAAGCCGAGCTCGTCAAGGATCATGCCAGCGGAAGCCCGCCCACGACTGCAGCCGTTGCACCCGACAGCACTGCGCCAAAGCCCGCGGCCAACTCGGCTGCAATCACAACCGCCCTCAGCACTGTGCTCCCACTGCCCGTTGACGCTGTCCTCCAGCGCGCCGTGCAAATCCATCGCGGTCTCCTCGCCCTCACCCCGTCGGCCAAGCGCTGAACCCGATTTTGGGGTAGGCAGCCGGCCGGCTGGCCAACGGCCGTGACGCATTTTTGGAAATTTGAACAGCGCGCCGGGACGTCGCGCTCCACCCTCAAGCGTCAAAAAGCGTCACCACCTGGCCAACGCAAAGTTTGCCAATTGCCACCAACCGCACATGCATTGCGGTCCACCAAAGCCATGTCCGACTTCGACGACCTTTATCGCGACCTCATCCTCGACCACGCCAAGCGCCCGCGCAACCGCGGCAAGCCGCCGACCGCCAACCGCACCGCCACCGGCGACAACCCCACCTGCGGTGACAACTGCACCGTTCACCTCCGCCTCGATGACGGCGGCCGTATCAGCGCCATTGGCTTCGAGGGTTCCGGCTGCGCCATCTCCACCGCCAGTGCCTCGATCATGACGACGCAGCTCAAAGGCAAGACCGCGCCCGAGGCCGAGGCCGCGTTTGCCGGGCTGAAGGACATCCTCGCCACCGGCAAGCCGCCGGAAGACTTCAACGAACTCGCCGCCTTCGCCGGCGTCCACGCCTTTCCCGCCCGCATCAAGTGCGCAACGCTCGCCTGGCACGCCGCCCTCGAGGCGATGAAAGCCGATCCGCCTCCCTCATGAACGGTTCTCGTTCTCCAGATCTCAGCTCTCCGCAGGCTGCAATCGAAAATTCGGGATTCAAAATCATCCTCTTCCCCCGCCCCTCTCCACTCCTCACAGCTCCTGCCCCTGCTTCTTTCTTCATAATTCATCCTTCATCCTTTCCGTCCCTCTCTTCATGTCACCGCCCTCCACGCTCGATGCCAGCGCTCTCCGCGCCGATTTCCCCGCGCTGCACCAGACCGTCCACGGCAAGCCGCTCGTCTATCTCGACAATGCCGCCACCACCCACAAGCCCCGCGTGGTGCTGGACGCGCTCGCCCGCTACTACGAACACGACAACTCCAATGTCCACCGCGGCCTCCACGCGCTCTCCATGCGCGCGACCGACAGCTACGAGGCCGCCCGCGCCCGCGCCGCCCAGTTCATCAACGCCGCCGATCCCGCTGAAATCGTGTTCACGCGCGGCACCACCGAGGGCATCAACCTCGTCGCACAAAGCTGGTGCGCCGCGCACCTCCGCCCGGGCGATGTCATCCTCGCCACGGAAATGGAGCACCATTCCAACCTCATCCCCTGGCAGGTCGCCGCCCGCCGGGCCGGTGCGACGCTCCACTACGTCCCTGTCGCAGGCGACGACGCGGAGCATGGCCTTGACCTCGATGCGCTTAACCGCCTGCTCACCCCGCAGGTGAAGCTGTTCGCGTTCACCCATATCTCGAACACCCTGGGCACCATCAACCCCGCCGCCGAGCTCTGTGCCCGTGCGCGTCAGGCCGGCGCGCTGACCGTCGTGGACGCCGCGCAGTCCGCCGGCCACGAGCCGCTTGATGTGCGCGCGCTCGGCTGCGATTTCCTTGCGTTCAGCGGCCACAAGATGGCCGGCCCCACCGGCATCGGCATCCTCTACGGCCGCCGTGTGCTGCTCGACGCGCTTGAGCCGTGGCAGACCGGCGGCGGCATGGTCGCCAGTGTCACCTACGAGGGCGCGAAATGGAAACCCTCCCCCGAACGACACGAGGCCGGCACGCCCAACATCGCCGACGCCGTCGCCCTGCACGCCGCGATGGACTGGCTCGATGCCCTCGGCCGCCCCGCTCTCGCCGCGCACGACCACGCGCTCGCTACGCTCGCC
>JBAXLL010000114.1:0-6146 GCA_037134835.1 Verrucomicrobiota bacterium | reverse complement strand
GCCGCAATTCGTTCCAGCGCCCCCACGACAAGGCCCTCGCCCTGCTCGCCGGCCCCGCCAATCCGGCCCGCGCCGCGCGCGGCACGCCCACGCCCAACCGCGTGCCCCTGGTGGCCAGCGCCGAACCCAGTACCTTTGCCCAATACTACGACGTCGAGGACATCCCGCTGCCGCCCGGCGGCAAATCCGTGGACGGCCTCGCCATCATGCCCGACGGCCGCATCGTCGTCACCTTCTACTCGGGCTGGGTGTGCTTCTACGACGTGAAGACGAAAAAGTGGACGACCTTCGCCGAGGGCCTGCATACGCCGCTGGGCGTCCTGCCGCTCAGCAACAGCCAGATGCTCGTCATGCAGATGCCCGAGCTGACGCTGCTCACCGACAAGGATGGCGATGGCAAGGCCGACGAGTTCAAAACCATCTCCGACCAGTTCGGTCTCTCGACCAATTATTCGGAGTTTGCGTTCGGACCGGTCAAGGACGCCCAGGGCAATCTCTTCTTCAGCCTCGGCACCGGCTCAAATCAGGCCCGGCCCATGACGCTCACGACAGAGGTGCGCGGCTTCTTCAACCCCCTCGGTTCGGTGAGCCGCATGACTTCCAACGTACCCTATCGGGGCTGGATCATGCAGGTCACACCCGACGGCAAGACCGTCCCTTATGCGTCCGGCCTGCGCGAGCCCAACGGCCTCGGCCTCGACCCGCAGGGCCGCCTCTTCTCCATCGACAACCAGGGCGACTGGGTCGGCGCAAGCGCCCTCTATCGGATCGAGAAGGGCCATTTTTACGGCCACGCGCCGGATCTGCTCTGGCGGGAGGATTTTCAGGGGGGGCGTGATCCCATCAACACACCGGTGGAGGAGCTCGACGCGCTGCGCACCCGCGCCGCCGTCGTCTTTCCCTACGGCGACATGTCCAACTCGCCCACCCAACCGCTCTGGGACACGACCGGCGGAAAATTCGGGCCGTTTAACGGGCAGGTCTTCCTCGGCGAAATGAACCAGCGCTACCTCATGCGCGTGATGCTCGAGGATGTAGACGGCGTGACGCAGGGTGCGGTGTCGCCTTTTCTCAATGATCCCAACAACCCCAAATTCCATCGCGGTAACAACCGCCTCGCCTTCGACGCCCAGGGCGGACTCTGGGTCGGCCAAACCTTTCACGAGGCGTGGACGGGCGAAGACGGTCTGCAGCGCATCACCTGGAAAGGCGTCGCCCCGCTCGAAGTGTCCACCATGAAGCTCACCGACGACGGTTTCGAACTCACTTTCACCCGGCCCGTCAACCCGGAGATCGCCGGTAACCCCCAGAACTACGCGATGAAAACCTATTTCTACAACTACCACGAGAAATACGGCTCCGACAAATATGACAACCACCCCGTCGGCATCACCTCCGCCGTCGTGTCTGCCGATCACACGCGCGTCATGCTCCATCTCGACCAACTTGAGGCGTGGCGCATGTATGACCTGAGCCTGCAGGGCATGGTCAGCGAGGACGGCTCGCACACTCTCCTCAGCCCGTGGGTCGTCTATACCGTGAACCACCTGCTGCACAATACACCGCCCCCGCGCGCGCCGCTCCCACGGGATCTGCCCAACGGGGATCGGAAGAATCCGCAGTATCCGACCCCCAGCCGGGGACCAGGCGAAATCCAGACCATCGGCGGCCCGCAGAACTTCAAACCGTTGCCCAAGAACTGAGCTCCGGGAGGGTGGCGAGTTCGCGCCGCTCCCCTTTCTCCTTTCGCCCCGCGCCCTTCTCCACTTGGCTGCACCCATGGCCGCCCAGCCAACCGCGCCAGAGCACCCACATCTTCGCAAGCCCAGCTTCCCTGTCGCCGCCCCGCTGCGCGAATACCTACGCCGCTACCGCCGCGAACGCGACCTCCCTATCACCTACGAACGCCTCCGCCGCTTTGCCGAGTCTGCCCCGCTGCCCGACGCCGCCGGCCGCCCCACCCTCTGGGAAACGGTCGTGTACGATCAGATCGAAATGGAGTCGCTCCAGGAGGGCCTCAAGCAGGTCTATGCCATTCTGCGTGTGGACGGCGATCTCTCGGTCATCCAGCATCTCTACATTGACCGCATTGATTTCTGCGCCTTCGGCAACTCCGCGCCCTTCCGCATCCGCATCGTCAACGCCTACAACGACAATCCCGATCATTTCTACGTCAAGCGGGCCGACGCTTCCCGCATTTACGGCCTTGAGCTTGAGCACGTCCTCTCACCCAATCGGATGAATTACCTCACCTGTGGTGCCACGTTGGTCGAGGAACATATCGCGGGCATCCCCGGTGACGTCTTTATCGAACGTGGCTTCGGTGGGCGCGACCTCAAGGCCATCCGCCTCGCCAAGGAGCTCGTCAAATTCAACGAGCGCTGCTTCGTCCGGCTCCTCGGCGACATGCGCAGCTACAACTTCGTCGTCGTCGTCACGCCCGACTTCGAGGACGCCCAGGTGCGCATCCGCGCAATGGACTTCGACCAGCAGAGCCACGAGGGCCGGCTGAATTTCTACCGCCCACAGTTCTTCAAGGACAACCGCCCTTTCGCCCTCTTCTGCATAAAACACCTCCGCCTCGAGACGGCGCGCCAATACCAGCGCGAGGAGCAGGTCCTCATGCTCCAGCGGGCCGCCGTCTCCGAAGAACGCCTCGGCCTGCTCCTCGCCGCCATGTCGGGCGACACGCTGTCGCCCCCCGCGCATCTCCACGAGCTCCGCGCCGCCCTCGCCGCGCACTACCGTCGCGATGCCTACCTCTGCTGCGAGTCCATGGGTGCATTGGTGCGTGAAAACCTCGAGTCCATCCGCCTACACGTGGCCGACCCGTCCCTCATCTCCACGCCCGACAGCATGGCAGACGGGTGGGAGTGATTCGCGCTGGCTGCGTCTGGCGGCGGAGTGGATTGATAAAAAACGGGGGCTAATGTTCACTCCTTCTGTCCCACCGCGCAATTGACCCACTCGGCCGGGCGGCCGTCGGCGTAGTGCTCTTTTTTCCAGACGGGCACGCGCGACTTGGTTTCATCAATGATGAAACGGCAGGCGTCGAAGGCCGCCGCCCGGTGCGCCGCCGTTACGCCCACCCACACCGCCAGCCCGCCGACTTCCAGCCGCCCCGTACGATGGATGCACTGGGCGGCCACAAGGGGGAATTTCGCGCGTGCCTCAGTCATAATGCGAGCACCTTCCTGCTCGGCCAGTCCGCCGTAGGCCTCGTATTCCAGCGCCGTCACCGGGCAACCTTCATGGTGGTTGCGCACCCAGCCTTCGAAAGTGACACACGCCCCCGCGCCCGGGTCGGGCAGTCCGCACCGGAGCGCGGCGGGGTCAAGGATCTCGGCGGAAAGGCGGAACATGACGGGAGCGAATCCAAGCCGCCCGGGATTTTCAATGTAAAGACGCCAAGCCGCAGAGCCGGACCCAAGACGGGATAAGCAGAAAACCAAGAAGCCATGAATCTGAGTTCCTAGTTTCCTGCTAATTTTTCTTCTGGCTTGGCTTTCGCACTTCTGTGCTTCCGCGACAACTGTCCTCTCCTCCTCTCCTCCTCTGTGCCTTCGCGCCTCCGCGTTAAAACAAACCTCTCTCACGTCCGCAGCAGTTCGCGACGGAGCCAGTCGAGGGCGGCATTGACTGCGCGCGTCTTCACTGTCGCACGTGCGCCAGGCCAGCAGACTCTTTTCGCCCACGCACCGTGCGGGGTGTGCAGGGCAAGGTAGATCGCACCCAAAGGATTTTCCTCCGCACCGCCCTCGGGCCCCCCGTCGCCTGGCCGGCCACCGGCACTGGGCAGCGGGCTCACGCTGCCGGGGCTCGCGCTGCCGGTGACGGCCAGCGCGTAGTCAGCCCCAAGCCGCTCCGCCACCGCTGTCGCCATGGCCACGGCGCACTCCCCGCTCACCGCGCCGTGCTGGAGCAGCAGGCACTCCGGGACCTCGAGCAGCGCGAGCTTCGCATCATTCGAGCAGCACACGACACCGCCGGCAAAAAACTTGCACGCGCCGCACAGGTCGGAAAACGAGCTCGCCAGCAGCCCGCCGGTCGCGGCCTCGGCCACCGCCAGCCGCTTGTCCCGCGCCCGCAGAAGGTCGGCGCAGACCTTCGCGAGCGAGTCGCGACCGTGGCAGAGAAAGTCCTCGCCCAGCCGTGCGGCGCAGGCGGCGGCGAGCTCCTCCAGCTGTGCGAACGTGAGCCGGCCGTCCGGCGAACTCAGGCGCACGTCCACATGCCCGTCGTGCGCGCAATAGGCAATGCCGAGGTTGTCGCCGTAGGGCGCGAAATCCGGGGCGAGCCTTGTCTCCAAGGCAGATTCGCCTATACCGGCGGTGCGGAACTGCACATAGGCCTCGCCGGCCGTCAGCAGGCCAAGGCGCACGAGGCGCGGGATGACCTGCCCGGCAAACATCGGCCGGAGCTCGTTGGGCGGCCCAGGCAGCAGCGCGAGCACGCGGCCGTCACGCGCGAGCCAGAGGCCGGGCGCGGTGCCATGGGAATTGGGCAAAACCTCGCCGTGCGCGAACTTCATCGCCTGCTGGCGGTTGTTCGGAGTCATCGGCCGGCCAAAACGGGCGAAGCGCTCCGCGATGGCGTGCTCGATGGCGGCATCGTGCACCAACGCCTCGCCCAAGGCAGCGGCGGCGGCCTCGCGCGTGCGGTCGTCGCAGGTCGGGCCCAGCCCACCGGTGACGATGACGACCGTGGCGCGCGCCCAGCTCACGCGCAGCTGCGCGGCGATGTCGTCCGCCCCATCGCTCAAAGTGGCGTGATGCGCCAGCTGCACGCCGCGCCGTCCCAGCTCCGCCCCGATCCACGTGAGATGGCTGTTGGCGGTCAGCCCCAGCAGCAGCTCGTCGCCAAGCGTCAGCAGCTCGAAGCGCGGCGACCCGCTGGCGGGCCCGACGGCGGCGAAAGTGGAGGGGGACGCGGAAACCATGCTTGTTGCGAGGGGCAGGCTAGGCCAAATTTTTGAAAATGCCAGCCTCCGCTCCGACCCACCTCAAGGCCAAGGTGCGCGCCCTGCCCGACACCCCGGGCGTCTATCTGATGAAAGACCGGCTCGGGCGCATCATTTACGTCGGCAAGGCCAAGAGCCTGAAGAAGCGTGTCTCCTCCTATTTCCAACGCGGCCGGGCACGCGCCATCCTGCAGCCCAAGATCCGCGCCCTGATCGGTCTCATCGCCGATTTCGACACCCTGGGGGTGAAATCCGAGCCCGAGGCGCTCCTGCTTGAGGGCAAGCTCATCAAGCAGTGGCGCCCGCGCTACAACACCGACTTCACCGACGACAAACGCTTCCTGCTCGTGCGCGTGGACCTGACCGAGGAACTGCCGCGCTTCCGGCTCACGCGGCTGCGCAAGGACGACCGCTCGCGCTATTTCGGGCCCTTCGCGCACAGCGGCCTGCTGCGGAAGACGCTCGCGCAGCTCCGCCGCCAGTTCGGCATCCTCCTCGCCGACGCCACGCCCACCCGGCTCCCCGACGGCTCGTGGCAGCTGTATGACGACGTGCGCGATGAAATCTACGGCGGCGAGCATACCGTCACCGCCGAGACCTACCGGACGCGCGTGGCCGCCGCGTGCGAGTTTCTTGAGGGCAGGTCCCGCGAGTGGCTCGCCGCGCTCCGCGCCGAGATGGCCACCGCCGCCGCCAAGCAGGCGTTTGAGAAAGCCGCCGGGCTGCGCGACCTCGTCTTTGCCCTGGAGGAGACCCTCCGCAAGACGCGCCGGTTCGAACGCACCGATCCCACCCTCCCGGCGCGCGACGACGTGGCACTGCACGCCGTGCAGGAGGCGCTCGGCCTCGACGCCCCGCCGCGGGCGATGGAGTGCTTCGACATTTCCCACATCTCCGGCACGTTTGTCGTCGCCTCGATGGTGCGTTTCGCCGACGGCCGGCCCGACAAGGACCAGTATCGCCGCTTCCAGATCAAAAGCTTCGTCGGCAACAACGATTTCCGCGCCATGGAAGAAGTCGTGGGCCGCCGCTACCGCCGGCTCGCCGAGGAACGCAAGCCGTTCCCCGACCTCATCGTGCTTGACGGCGGGCGTGGGCAGGTCGGCGCCGCGCTAAAGGCGTTTTTCGCACTCGACCTCAACCCGCCGCCCCTCATCGGTTTGGCCAAGAAGGAGGAGACCGTGAT
>JBAXLL010000113.1:0-6149 GCA_037134835.1 Verrucomicrobiota bacterium | reverse complement strand
GCTACGGACTGCCGTTTCATCTCATTTCCGTCGCCGCCTCCCCCAGATCCGGGTGGTTGGAAACGATCGCCACGAGATCGCCGGCCAGCTCGCCCGCTTTCCACCGCAGCACGAGATCATGGAAGCAGTGGTCGAACTTGGAGACAAACACGACCGCGCGCGGCCGCCGCGCCGATGAGGCCACCCGTACGGTCATGCCTAAAGTCTTGGCCAGCGTGGCAAAATCCGTCTCGTCGGCCTCCGCCCGGCCCTCAGGGGGCACCCACTCGATGCGCTGGAAAAAAATGCCGGCGGCCGTGTCGCTGTGTTGGTCGGCGTGGAGGATGTTGCCTCCACGCTCAAAAATCCAGCCGGCCACGCGGGCGACGAGACCGGGCTGGTCGGGGCCGTGAAGTAGGGCGACGAGGGAAGTGGCTGAAGCCATAGCGCGCCATCACTGCCGCGTGCCGGGCCCGCCGACAACTGTAAACATTGGCCAGTTCATAATCTGGGGAGGGCAGAGCAACCGGCACCGTCAATTTTGACAGCGAGTTCGTCCCTCCGACCGCGACGGCAGACCATGGCTCCGTGCCGGTACTGTCCCAAACTTTGTACACATCCGAATCCTGGCGGAGCTTGAAACTCACTGGCACGAGCAGGACCGGTTCGCCGGCCGAGCTAACGGGGCTGTCGTTGGCGTCCACGGTCCGGGAAGCCGGATTTGGCGGTGTGCCGAGAACAATACTTGCCTGCACCCCGTGCCGCGCGCACCGTGACGGAACAAAGCTGGTCCAGTCGCGCGGCTAACCCGGTTCGGACGAACCCTGCGGCCTTGACTGCGTGCGGGGGAACTCTGGTTGCCGCGGGACAGCGGATGGCGGGGCGGGACCTCTGCTCGCCGCGTGCGCTGCTTCCGGGTAAATTTCCGAGGGGTTGGCATGCCGGCATCGCCCACGCTATGGTTGCCGCTGTCAAAAAGGCGACCTATCCTTGGAGCCCGCCCCCAACCGGCGCAGCCGCAGGTGGCGCGAGTTTCCGCCCGTGGAGCCAGTAAAAAATCACCGGCGTGACGATGAGGATGTGCACCAGGCTCGACAGCATCCCGCCAACCACGGGCGCAGCGATGGGCTGCATGACCTCGGCCCCCGTACGCGTGCTCCAGAAAATCGGCAGCAGCGAGGCCACCGCGATGGCCACGGTCATGAGCTTGGGGCGCAGCCGCAGGCGCGCGCCGGATTTCACGGCGGCGAGCAGCTCGGCCCGGGTGAGCGCGCGCCCGAGCTCGGCGCGCATTTGGGCGACGGCTTCCTCCAAATAAATCACCATGATCACCCCGGTCTGGATGGCGGTCCCAAACAGCGCGATGTAACCGACCCATACGGCGACGCTGAAATTGAAGCCCAGCAGCGCCTGCAACATCACTCCGCCGGTCAGCGCGAACGGCACCGCGAGGATGACGTGCGCCGCCTCCGCGACGCTGCGGAACGTCATCACCAGCAGCACAAAAATGATCAGGATCACCGTCGGAAAAACGTAGCTGAGCGTTTGGCGCGCGTGGAGTTGGTTCTCATACTGCCCGGAATACTCGACGGTCATGCCCGGTTCCAATGTTACGTCGTGGGTCACTCGTTCCTTCAGCTCGTTGACCAAGCCGCCGAGGTCACGGCCCTGCACGTTCGCCTGCACGAAGACGCGCAGCCGGCCGTTCTCGGAAGCGATCTCGCTCGGGCCGATGACGCGCCGGATGTCGGCGATTTGCCCGAGCGGCACAAACGGGCCGGCCGGAGTGGGGATGAGCAGCTCGCCGAGTTTCTCCAAGTCATCCCGGTCGGCCCGGTCGAGCCGCACCGAAATCGGCCAGCGCTCGCGGCCTTTGATCGTCGTGGTCACGGTGGTGCCGCCAAGGCCCGTCTCAATGTAGCGGAACACATCCTCAGCCCGCAGCCCGTGGCGGCCCATGAGGTCGCGGCGCACGGCGATTTCCAGGTAAGGTTTGCCGAGCGCGCGCGAGGCGGCGACGCCAACCGCGCCGGGGATGGCGTGCACGATGCGCTCGACCTCAAAGGCCTTGCGCTGGAGCGCGTCGAGGTCGTCGCCGAAAATTTTCACCCCGACCTGGGCGCGGATGCCGGTGCTCGTCATCAGCACGCGGTTTTCGATGGGCTGGAGAAAGCCGGGGATGTAACCAGGCACCTGTGTGAGCCATTCGCCCAGATCGGCGATGATCCGCGCCTTCGTGATGCCCGGCCGCCATTGCGAGTGCGGCTTGAGCGTGATGGTGGTTTCGATCATCTCGACCGGCGCGGGATCGGTGGCGGTTTCGGAACGGCCCAGCTTGCCGGCGACGGTGGCGACCTCGGGGTATTGGCTGATCACGGTGTCTTGCCACGCCATGATGCGCTTCACCTCGGTGAGCGAGGTGGACGGCAGCAGCACGGGCATGAACAGCAGCGAGCCTTCTTCCAGCGTGGGCATGAACTCGCTACCAAAGCCCTGCGTGTGACGCGCGAGGGTGTCGGGCAGGCGGGCGTTCACGGCCTGTGGCAGGCCGAAGGCCAGGACGAGAGAAACGGCGAGCAGCGAACCGGCGGCGGCGAGGACGGTCTTACGATGACTGAGCGCCCAGTCGAGCGCGGGGTCGTAGAGACGCAGGAAAAATTGCATCAGCCAGTTTTTCGACTCCGGCTTGAACGGGCCCCGCACCAGGAGCGTGCAAAACACCGGCACCGCCGTGATGGCCAGGACGACCGCCGCGAGCAGCGCGAATGACTTCGTGTAGGCGAGCGGGTGGAAAAGTTTGCCCTCCTGCCCCGAGAGCAGAAACACCGGCACAAACGCGAGGATGATGATCGCCATCGAGAAAAACATCGGCCGGCCGACCTGCGTCGCGGCGGTCAGCGTGTGTTGGAAAATCTCGGCGGGCGTGAGCCGACGCCGCAATCCTTCTTCCGCGCGTTCACAGTGGCGGATGACATTTTCCGTCATCACGATGCCCGCGTCCACCAGCACACCGATGGAAATGGCGAGGCCCGTCAGCGACATGATGTGCGACGGAATGCCGAATTCCTTCATCAAGATGAACGAGATCAGGATCGAGGCGGGCAGCGGCAGCGTGACGATGAGAATGCTGCGGAAGTGAAACAAGAACAGGACGCACGCGAGCGTCACGAGGAGGATCTCCTCGGTGAGCGCGTGCTGGAGGGTGTCCACCGCGCGATCGATGAGGTCGCTGCGGTCGTAAAACGGTTCAACCGTCACGCCCTTGGGCAGGCCGGGCGCGATGGCAGCGAGCTTGGCCTTCACGTCTTGGATAATGCGCGAGGCGTTTTCCCCGTAACGCATCACGACGATGCCGCCCACAGCCTCGCGGCCGGCCACGTCGAGCGCGCCGCGCCGGAAGTCGCCCCCGATCTGAACCGTGGCAAGCTCACGCAGATAGAGCGGCGTGTCGCCGCGCGCCTTGACCGGGATGTTTTCCAAATCGGCGGCGGAAGTGATGAGGCCGACTCCGCGCACGATGAACTCCGCCCCGTTTTCCTCCAGGGTCTTGCCGCCGACATTGAGATTGCTCGCGGCCACAGCGTCCATCACCTCGCCGAGGGTCGCGTTGAACTGCTTCAGCTTTAGCGACGAGACCTCAATCTGATACTGGCGCACGAAACCGCCGATGCTGGCAACTTCGGCCACGCCCGGCACGGCGGCGAGCTGGTAACGGACAAAGTTGTCCTGCAGCGTCCGCAACGCGCCGAGGTCTTGCCTGCCGGATTTGTCCGCGAGGTAGTATTGATAAACCCAGCCGAGCCCGGTGGCGTCGGGGCCAAGCCGGGCGACCACGCCGGACGGAAGCAGGTCGCCAAGGGAGTTGAGCCGTTCCAGCACGCGTGTGCGCGCGAAGTAGTTTTCGGTTTTGTCGTCGAAGATGACCGTGAGAAAGGAGAACCCGAACATCGAGGTCGCGCGCACGGTCCTCACGCCGGCCAGTCCTTGGAGCGAGACGGAAAGCCGGTAAGTGATCTGATCCTCGACCTCCTGCGGTGAACGTCCCGGCCAGTCGGCATAGACGATGACCTGGTTTTCCGAAAGGTCCGGGATGGCGTCGACCGGGGTCGTGCGCAAGGCAAACCCGCCCCATGCGCACAGCGCGACCAAGGCGCTGAGGACGAGGAAGCGGTGGTGCAGCGACCAGGTGATGACGCGGTTGATCATGAAATATGCGTCCGGCGGGACGTGGGACGCAAAAACGCAGGTGCCCGCCTCACTTCGCGGTAGACGGGGGACGCAACGCCTCTGTCACACGGGCCGGCGGCGGCTCCGGCGCGACCCGGCGCACGAGCTGCGCCTGCCCGTCGAGCAGGAGCGCGCCTTGCGTCACCACGGCCTCGCCCTCCACGAGGCCGGCGAACACCTCGTAGTCGGTGTCACCCGCCCGGCCCAGGACGACCGGGCGCGGCTCGTAGGCGCCATCGCCCTTGGCAACATACACCAGCGGCGCGGCCGCCGTGCGCAGCACCGCGCTGCGCGGCACCAGCAGCATTTCCTGCGCATCCACCTGCACATGGGCGTGGGCTGACGCGCGGTGGAGGAGCTTGCCGGCGGTGTTGTCGAGGACGACACGGACATGCGCGGTGTGCGTGGCCTCGTCGAGGTTGGGGTCAATGAAGGTGATGGGCGCGACGAACGCCTCATCGGGCCGCGAGGGGGCGTGCACGAGCACCATCTGCCCGACGCGCAGCCACGCCAGGTCGGCTTCGTAGGCGTCGAAGACAAACCACATCTGCGCAAAGTCGGCCAAGGTGAAGACCAGGTCGCCTTCCTTGACATACCCGCCCTCGTGCGCGGCGTCGTTGACCGCGATGACGGTGCCGGCAAACGGTGCGCGCACGGTGACGAGCGCGTCGGGCTGGCGCGTGGCCTCAAGGCGGGTGATCTCTTCGGCCACAAGCCCGAGCGCGAGCAGCCGCTCGCGCGCGGCGGCGAGCTCCGAGGCGGTGAAGGCCGCGCCCGCCTTGAGCCGCTCGACGTAAAGCCGCTCCGCGCTCAGCACCTCGGGGCTGTAGAGCGTGGCAAACGGCTCGCCGGCGGCCAGGGCGACGCCCGTGGTGTGGACGTACAGATGCTCGACGCGGCCCGCGACGCGAGCCGCGACGTAGCGGTGGCGCGTCTGGTCGTCGTCAATCATGCCTGTGACGCTAAGCGTCCGCCCAAGCGGGGCGCGGCGCACGGCGGAGGTCTGCACCCCGATGACCGAGGCGGTGGCGGGTGCGAGCGTGACGAGGTGGCCGTCATCCGCCTGGCCCGCCTGACCGGCGACGCCTACATAAACGGGCACCAGGCTCATGCCGCAGATCGTGCATGGGCCTGGCCGGTCGGACTGGACCGCCGGGTGCATGGGACATTGGTAAAACTTGATCTTGCGGCTGTCGGCCGTGGCGGAAGCCGCGCGGCCGGACTGGTTCGCGGCGAACCAGCCCAGTGCGCCACCCGCGCCGATGAGGCAGGCCGCGAAAAGGGTGAGGGAGGAGGTTTTCATAAAATTTCGGCGAAGCGCCGCGCGCCGGAGGGCGTTACACCTCTGCGGGCCGGGTCGCACCGGCCGCGGTGCTCGCACAGCCCGGAGGGCGCGTTACTTCCCGGTCTTCGCGGTGGCCGCGTCGGCGATGATCTTGAGGAATTTCGCCGGCTCCTTCGCAAATTGCGGCGGGCAATCGGCACAGCAGAACCGCACGAGGCGGTCGGGCTGGCCCGGCTGCTGCCAGAGATAGTCGAGGGCCGGGCCCATGCTACCGCCGAGCTTGTCGCCGGAAACCACACAGGTGGCGAGCGGGCAGTCGGCCATGGCCTTGGCGAGCCAGCCCTGGTCGGCCCGGTCGGCCTTCACGAGGGCGGGGGCACTTTTGGCGGCAGCCGCAGCGGATGTTTCAGTTTTCGCGCAGCCGGTGGCGAGTAGGGCGGCACCCAGCAGGGCGAGAAGGAGGCGGCGGGCGAATGTTTTCATGACCGATGGTTTTGGGATGCCGCGGGGAATGTCCGGCGGTTGCAAGCCTTACACCGCCGCCGTTGAAATCCCCCGAAAAATTTTGGGGGATTCTTTCCCCGCCGGTGTACATGTCCTGCCCACACCCATGCCAGCACCGCCCCCCGACCCTGCCCTCTCCGCCACCTTGCAACAC
>JBAXLL010000112.1:0-6173 GCA_037134835.1 Verrucomicrobiota bacterium | reverse complement strand
TTTCCGGCCGGGCCGGCGATTACCAGCCCGCACCCTTCGTCAGCGTCTTCACGCGGACGACGAAATAGTCGGACGTGATATAGAGCATGGAGCCGTCGTCGCCCCAATTGCAGTTGCTGGACTGCTCGCCGGTGTGGATGCGGCCCAGGAGCTTGCCGGCGGGAGAGAGCACGAAAACGCCGCCACCGCCACTGCTCCAGATGTTGCCGTCGCGATCCACCTTGAGGCCGTCGCAACCGCCCTTGTTCTGGTCGTTGACCATGGGCTGGGCGTTGTAAAACACACGTTCGTTGGCGAGTGTGCCGTCCGCCTTCACATCGTAGGCGTAGATGCGGGCGGCGTTGTCCTCGGTGGAGCCGACGTAGAGGATTTTTTCATCGGGCGAAAACGCGAGGCCGTTCGGGTAGGGCAGGCTCTTGGAGAGCAGGGTGACCTTGCCGTCGGATGCGATGCGATAGATGCCGGCGAAATCCACCTCGCGCAGTTTTGAATTGGCGATGTCGGTCAGGCCATAGGGCGGGTCGGTGAAATAGACGTCACCGCTTTTCTTCACGATCAAGTCGTTCGGGCTGTTGAAGCGCTTGCCGTCGTATTTGTCAGCGAGGACGGTAAACGTGCCGTTTTCCCAGCGCACCACGCGGCGCTCGCCGTGCTGGCAGAGGAGCAGGCGGCCTTGCGCGTCGCGCGTCATGCCGTTGCTGCCGGGCTCGCGGATGCCGGGGTTGGTGGTGAACAGTCCGCTCGGGCGCAAATAGGCGGTGGCATTGGCCATGCCCGGCTTCCATTGGTAGGCGGTGTTGGCGAGCACGTCGGAGAACAGGATCCCGCCGTCATACCACACCGGCCCTTCGGACCAGCGGAAGCCTTCGGCGATCTTTTCGATTTGGGCGGAGGGAGCGAGGAGCTTGTCGAATGCCGGGTCGATCCGTTCGATCTTGCCGACGAATGGGTGCGGCTTCTCATCGAAGGCGAAGCCGGCGAGCGGGGCAAGCGCGGCGAGAAGGGTCAGGAGCGCGACAGGGCGGAGGAGGGTAACGGGTTTCATAGGGGAAAGGGTGTTACGGTGTAGCGTGCGCGCGGCCGCGCGCAATCGCAATTTTTCACATGGTGGGTGGGTTGGGTGCTGGGATGCCCGCACGGTGGACGCGGTGCCTCCCTCCGCGTTGAGTCCTCCGCAGCTACTTTCAGCGATCGTGCTCAGTTCTCGACTCCTCGTCCCCGACTTCCAATTATGGCAATTTCTGCCATGCGCTTCACGCCCGCCAAACCACCGCTCACCGGCGAGACGCTTGCCACGCTCACTGCACGGCTGAAGGAGCGCGGCGAACCGGCCTTTCGGGCCAAACAGGTGCTCGACTGGCTTTACAAAAAGCGCGCCCGTTCATGGGACGCGATGACCACGCTGTCCAAGCCGCTCCGCGCCTGGCTGGCGGAGACGTTTGACCTGCTGCCGGCCGAACTCGTCCTGAACCAGCAGAGCGAGGACGTGACCGACAAGCTGCTGCTCGGCCTGCGTGACCGTTCTCTCATCGAGACCGTGATCATCCGCGTGCCACAGGAGGGCGTGGGTCTTGAGCATTCGCGCAAGACCATCTGCATCTCCACACAGGTCGGCTGCGCGATGGGCTGCGTGTTTTGTGCCAGCGGTCTGGCCGGGCTGAAGCGCGACCTGTCCGCCGGCGAGATCGTGGCGCAGCTGCTGCACGTGTGCCACCGCGAGGACGCCCGCACTCCGCGCGCCCGGACCGAACTCGCCTCCTTCGACAACATCGTCGTCATGGGCATGGGTGAACCACTCGCCAACTACGACGCGCTCATCCGCGCCCTCACCATCGTGAACGCCGACTGGGGCCTCGGCTTTGGGGCGCGCCGGATCACCATCTCGACCAGCGGCCTCGTCCCCAAAATCCTCAAGCTGGCCGAGGAGCCGCTGGGCTTCCGGCTCGCCATCTCGCTCCATGGCGCGACCGACGTGGTCCGCGAAAAAATCATGCCGGTCAACCAGGCCTACCCGCTCGCCAAGCTCATCCCGGCGGTGAAAGTCTTCTCCGAAAAGCACGGCCGCATGGTCACGCTCGAGTTCATCCTCATCGCCGAGGTCAACGACGCGCTGGAGCAGGCGCAAAAGCTCCGGGACATCGCCCGTGAGCTACACGCGCATGTGAACCTCATCCCCTACAACACCGTTGAGGGCCTGCCGTGGAAACGCCCGTCGCTCACCCGGCAGGAACGTTTCGCCGACGTGCTCCGGGCCGCGCGCGTGCCGGTGACGCTCCGCCGCGAAAAAGGCCACGACATCGACGCCGCCTGCGGCCAGCTGCGGCTGAAGACCGAGCAAGCTCGCGAGGTGGCCGCGACGTAGCACGGTCAACCTAAACGTGCTGGCGCGGAAGACGCGGGCAGGTTGCCCGCGCTACGGCTGAGGGCCGCGCAATCCTTGGCTCCGGTCGCGAGACCGTGCCGGGGTGCGCTTATTTCGCCGGGGCCGCGTTGGCGGGAGGGGTGGTCTGCCGGGAAGAGTCAATGATGCGCTGCAGATCGGCGACACTGAAGGGCAGGCCGCCGTTGACGGCGAAGCGGGCCCGGCCTTCGCCGGCGAGCTGGGTCTCGAGCGCCGTGACTTTTTCGGGCGAGCCGACGAACATGTCGGTCGGGAATTTGTAGGACTTGAGGATGTCCGAGAGAATCTCGCGGCCGATATAGGAGTTGAGCCACATGCCGGCGAGGTATTGGAGGCGGAGGTTACGGTCGGTGTTGATCTCGGCGTCCTTCATCCATTCGACCAGGCTGGGGGCATGGCCGGCATAGGTGGCCATGAGGTCCACCGCGGAGTGGAAATCATAGTCGGCGAGCGACTTTTTCACCTGGGCATAGCTGGGGCGGTCAATGCGCGCCTGCATTTCGTCGAGATTGAACTGCGGCACGTGGTCGTCGTCCTGCCGGCCAAAGAGCACGGCGTCGTAGCCTTCGCCCTTGATGTCGTTGCTCCAGAAGATGCCGTTCTTGTAGACGGTAAAAAACGTGCCGAGGACGCTCTTGGTCGTGGCGAGGTTGCTCTCGTAGATGGGAATCCAGAGGCTCATCACGCCGCCGGGATTGAGGTGGTCCTTGGCCATCTGGTAGTACTCGACGGTGTTGAGCGAGGCGCAGCCCTTGACCCACGGGTCAATCGGGTCGGAGGTGATGATGTCGAACTTCTCCTTGGTGGTGTGCAGGAAGTGGCGGCCATCGTCGAAGACCACGGTGACCTTGATTTTCTTGCCGGCGTCATTGGTGATCCAGCGGGGGTTTGCCGTGGTCAGGCCGTCGGTGATGCCGTAGTTTTCCTTGGTGAACCGCGGCGTGACATATTTGGGCACCATGGGTTCGATGTCCACAATGGTGATCTCCTCAATGTCGGGGTAGGGGATGAACGAGCCCGCGGTCACGCCGGCACCGCAGGCGACGACGAGCACTTTTCTGACCTTGTCCGGCTCCTTGTGCGCGAGGACGGAGAGGTGGCCAAGCATGCGCTGGAGGTGCATGTCCTGCGACTGGTTGGACGCCTGCACCTTGCCCGCGCCGTGAAAGCTGCGGACACCCTGGCCGGTCATGGAGACGACGACGGAGACGTTCATGCCCTCGCCGACATATTCGGCGTAAACATCACTGCTGCCGTTCTGCGGCACGTCCTTCTCCTCGGTGACGCCGTCGGCGCGTTTGGGGTTGTTCACGGTGAAATCGGCGTACGTGGGCGCAAAGCGCCCGTAGGCAATGAGAACCCAGTTGGGCGGTGTGACCGTGCTGGCGCACCAAGCCGCCACGGCGAGGGAAGCGGCCAGTGTCAGACCGAGCCCGAAACGCGGACCGCTGCCGGGTGATGCATCACGGGAGGGCAGAATCATCGGCGCGATGACCACCGCCGCGGCCACACCGGTCAACGCGATCAGAACCTGTTGCGAGCCCTGGCTACCGAGCGCGGGCATCAGCCACAGGCTGAAGGCGAGGGCACCGACGATGGCCCCGACGGTGTTGGCGGCATAGACGCTGCCGACCAGCCGGCCCGACTCGGAGCGGCGGGTGGCCACGGCGGCCAGTGCCAGCGGGAAGCTCGCACCCCAGAGCAGCGCGGCGGGGAGAATCGTCCAGGCGCAACGGGCGAGATCCATCTGGAAGTTGAACCACGGCTTCGGGATGGGATAGAGGTCGGCCTTGATCGGCCAGTAGGGCAGGGAGTGCATCGTCGTCCAGGCGGTCCAGGCGATGGCCACGCCGAGCAGCATCTGGCAGACGCCGAGCGCTAGCCGGGGCGAACGGGAATCGCGCGCGGCCATGGCGCCGACGCTGCTGCCAATGCCCAGTCCGGAGAGGAAGATGGCGAGGATGATGGAAAAATTGTAGACCGACGCTCCGAACAGCAGGGAAAGCTGGCGCGTCCAGACCACCTCGGCCCCCAGCGCGGTCAGGCCGGACAGCGCGATGGCGATATAGATTTGCCGTCCACCCGGCGCGATCGCCGCGATGCCGACGTTGTCGGCTGCGGCGGCTTCGTCCTGGTTTTCTTCAAACCGGGCCAACGCGGACAGCGCAAACGCGATGGCCGCGACCACGGCGTTGATCGCCACCGCCACATAGGTGGCGTAGGGCATGTCATGCACGCGCAGCAGGTAAAAGCCGGCGAGCAGGCAGCCGAACACTGCGCCGAGGGTATTGCCACCGTAAAAGAAGCCGAGCCAGGACACGCCGGCCGGCGACGTCTGCACCCAGCGCGCCATTGCGGGCAGGGTTGCCCCCATCAGCATCGTCGGCGGCAGCAGGCAAATGCCGGCCACCAGGGCCCGCAGCGGCAGGTCGGAATTGCCGGGGGAACCGAATCGGGCGTAAAACGCCTCAAGCATTGGCAGGCCTTTCAGAGCCAGCAACGCGTAGAGACCAATGCCCAGCTCCAGTACGGCATAAACCTGCAGCGGATGGAGTTTTTTGGAAATCAGGCGCGGCAGCAGCAGGCTGCCGAGGCACATGCCGCCCATGAAGGTCCCCAGCAACACGCCGAGCGAGACACCCGACGAGCCGACGACCAGCTGCAGCATCTGCAACCAGACGACCTCGTAGATGAGCGCGGCACAGCCGCTGCCGACAAATAGCAGCAGGAGCGCGGGAAGCAACCGGCGCACGGCAGGTGCATCGGCGGTAGGGGCGGACAGGGTGTTGGGCATGGGGAAAAGGGCTGAGCTTGGCTTATGCGGTCACGCAAGCAAAGCCCAAAAACAGGGCGGCGGAACCGCCGGAAAGACGCGTCCGATCGGCCGCAGGTTGCGCCCGCCGGGATGATTCTGGCCGATTTCATGCCAGAGCAGGCCGCCAGCCACCGGGGAGGACACCGCCCTGCGCCCGCGCTTGCCTTACGCCGCGCCGTGCCCAACCTTCAGCCCCTCCATGAGCACCGAGACTGCCGCCACGCCTGCTGTCCCCAAGCCCCTCGTCGCCAACGAGGGCATCAAGTCCGCGTCCAACTTCCTGCGCGGCACCATCGCCGAGCAGCTGCTCGACACGAGCACCGGCGCGATCTCGGAGGACAACGGCCAGCTCACGAAATTCCACGGCCTCTATCTCCAGGATGACCGCGACCAGCGCAACGCGCTCAAGAAGGCCGGCAAGGAGAAAGCGTTTTCCTTCATGCTCCGCGTGCGTCTCCCCGGCGGGCGCTGCACGCCGGCGCAGTGGCTCGTGCTCGACCGCCTCGCCGAACAGGTCGCCGCGCCCTCGCTGCGGCTAACGACGCGGCAGACGTTTCAGTTTCACGGGGTGCTCAAGGCCAGCCTTCGGCCTCTCATCCGCGGGATGCACCAGGTGCTGCTCGACTCCATCGCCGCGTGCGGAGATGTGAACCGCAACGTCATGGCCGCCCCCAATCCCGAACGCAGCGCCCTGTTGCAACGGGTTTATGAACACGCGCGGGCCTGGAGCGAGTTTGCGCTGCCCAAGACGCGCGCCTACCATGAACTCTGGCTGGGTGACGAGCTGGTGGCCGGCGGTGAGCCCGAGACTGAGCCGATGTATGGCCCGACCTATCTGCCGCGCAAATTCAAGACCGCGTTTGCCCTGCCGCCCTCCAACGATGTGGACATCTTTTCGCAGGATCTCGGCTTCATCGCCATCGTCGGCGACGACGGCCGGCTCGCCGGCTACAATGT
>JBAXLL010000111.1:0-6201 GCA_037134835.1 Verrucomicrobiota bacterium | reverse complement strand
GTGCGGGGATATAGCCGATGAGCGCTTTGCTGAGCCGGTATTTTGAGAACCGGCCTTGTATGCCGGTGATCTCTGCGAGATCGCCTTTCTCGGCGATGGCGACGACCGTCTCGGGCGGCTTGTCGTAGAGCAGGTAGTTCGCGCCGGGCTTGGGCGATTGGTTCTTGAGCTGGTCGGCGTTGCGGAGGTAAACTTCGTGACTGCCGGGCAGTGCGACCGCGAGCCAGCCGGCGGGCGCGGTCACCCCGACGGCTGCAAACGGCTCGGTGCCGGCAGGTAAGGTCAGGATAATGGGCGTGGCGGCGTCCGGTTTGACGTGGACGTCGGTGGGTGCGGCCAGCGGGCCGGCGACGAGGCGCATGGCGCCGAACGTGACGGCGAGCAGAGCGGGGAACGATTTAATCTTCATAGTCGGAAAGGGACGGGCGGCGGGCCGACGGATGTGGACCGGGCGCTTTGAACAGCGCGGCAATCTCCTGCGTAGAAAGCGGGCGACCGCCGCGCACAGGAATTCCCCGCAGCGGAAACGCCCCGATCTGGTAACGGCGGAGGCGCTGTACATCATGGCGCAGTGTCGTGAAGAGCTGGCGGATCTCGCGTTTTTTTCCGTGGTGCATATGGACATCGAGGTCGCGGGCCGAGCCATCGGGGCCGGGATTGACAAGCGCGGCATGCTCGACGCGCAGTCGCTCACCTTCAATCATCACGCCGCGCAAAAGCTGGGGCAGTCGGGTGCGGGGAAACGGCTCCTCCAGCCGGACATGGTAACGCTTCACCACGGTGTTGCGCGGGTGCATGAGACGGTTGGCCAAGTCGCCATCGGTGGTAAGGATGACGAGGCCCTCGCTGTCCTTGTCGAGTCGGCCGGCACAGAAGAAGCGCAGTTTGGCAAGGTCGCGCGGCAGCAGATCGAAGATGGTGTCAGGATTGTGCGGGTCGTCGTTGGAGCACACGAGGCCGCGTGGCTTGTGGACGGCGAGCGTGACGCGCGGCTGCACGGCGGCGCGCACGGACTTGCCGCCGACCGTGACCTTGTCGAGGCCGGGCCGGACCTTCTGGCCGGGCGTGGCGACGGCACCATTGACCCATACTTCGCCCTGATGGATGAGCGTCTCGGCCGCGCGTCGCGAACACACACCCGAATCGGCGATGAATTTTTGGATGCGGATGGGTGCGGCGTCGGGCATGGACACAGGAGCAAGACCGAAAGGCCGGGAAACTGAAAGGCTGAAAGCGGTGCCGGCCAGCGCTTCAGATCTTTTTCAGTCTTCCCGCCCTTCGGTCTTTCCGTTTTCCTGACCGGCCATGTCCGACACCGCCGTAACATCCGTTTGGTCCAAAGACTGCCCATTTCCCGCGCGCCTCACTGAGAACCGCCTGCTCAATCGGCCGGGCTCGTCCAAGGAAACGCGCCATTTGGTCGTGAGCCTAGCCGGTAGCGGACTTCACTACAAGGCGGGCGATTCGCTCGGGGTGTTTCCCTCGAACCGGCCCGGGGAGGTGGAGGAGATTCTGCGACTGCTCGGCGCGACGGGCAACGAGCCGGTTTCACCCGCGCACCTGAAGCTGGCCACGCCGGTGTCGCTGCAGGACGCCCTCACGGAGCGGCTCGCATTGTCGAAACCAACACGGAAGATCGTCGAAACGCTCGCCGCGAAGGCGACCGGTGCAGACGAACAGGCGAAACTCGCGGGTTTGCTCGCGCCGGAGTCGAAGGACGTGCTCGCGGCGTGGCTGGAGGAGCGGGAGTTTGTGGATTTGCTCGCGGAATTTCCGGGTGCGCGGCGTGTGCTCACGCCGCAGGAGTTTGTGGATCACTTGCGGAAGCTGATGCCGAGGCTCTACTCCATCGCGTCGTCGCCAAAAGTTTTCCCGGACGAAATCCATCTCACGGTTGCCGTCGTGCGCTACGAGACCAACGGCCGCAGTCGGGTGGGCGTGGCCACGACGTTTCTGGCCGACCGCGCACAGCCGGGTGTGACGCCGGTGCCGGTGTTTGTGTCGCACTCGCACTTTGGGGTGCCGGAGGATGGCGCGCGCGACATCATCATGGTCGGGCCGGGCACGGGCATCGCGCCGTTCCGGGCGTTTGTGCAGGAGCGCACGGCGGCGGGGGCGACGGGGCGCAACTGGCTGTTCTTCGGCGACCAGAAGCACGCGACGGATTTCCTCTATGAGGACGAGTGGCGGCGCTGGCTGGCGGAGGGCCGGCTCGCGCGGCTCGACACCGCCTTTTCGCGCGACCAGATCATGAAGGTTTATGTCCAGGACCGGATGCGCGAAAACGCCGCCGAGCTCTGGGCGTGGCTCAAAGGCGGCGCGCATTTTTATGTGTGCGGCGACGCCAAACGCATGGCGAAGGACGTGGACACCGCACTACACGACATCATCGCCGACAAGGGCGGCCTCACGCCCGCGCAGGCTGTGGACTACGTGAAGCAGATGAAGAAGGACAAACGCTACCAGCGTGATGTGTATTGAGCTGGAGGCTCGTGGCTTAGGACCACGGCAAGTAACCCGGGCTGACGAACCCTTCGGCGCTGCATTTTCTACTCGCTACCCGTTCCTCGCTCGCCGCTAATTTCGGCCATGACTTTCACCAACCGCACCGCCCTTGTGACCGGCGCCGGCCGGGGCATTGGCAAGGCCATCGCCGAAGTTCTCGCCGCCAAGGGCGTCACCGTGATCTGCGTCTCCAAGTCCGCCGAATCCTGCGGCGCAGTCGCCGCCGCTATCACCGCAGGCGGGGGCAAGGCGGTGGCGCGCGCCGTGGATGTTTCGGACGGCGTGGCGGTCGCAGCGGCCGCCGAGGTATTGCTCAAGGAGTTTGGCAAAATTGATATCCTCGTGAACAATGCCGGCATCACCAAGGACGGCCTGCTCGCCCGCATGGGCACGGCCGACTGGGACGCCGTCATCTCGACCAACCTCACGAGCTGTTTTCATTGGACCAAGGTGATCGGCTGGCCGATGTGCCGCGCCCGCTGGGGCCGCATCGTCAATATCTCTTCGGTCTCAGGTCTCGTCGGCAATGCCGGGCAGGCGAACTACGCCGCTGCGAAGGCCGGTATGGTCGGTTTCACCAAGTCCGTCGCGAAGGAGTTTGCCAAGCGTGGTGTAACGGCCAACGTGGTCGCGCCGGGATTCATCAAAACCGACATGACCGCCGGCCTAAGCGCCGAAGTGCAGGCGGCGGCTACGCAGTTTATTCCGATGCAAAGATTTGGCGAAGCGGCGGACATCGCGCACGCGGTGGCGTTTCTATGCGCCGAGGAGGCCGCTTACATAACCGGCCAAGTTTTTACCGTTGACGGCGGCATGACGATGTGACCCCCTCGCAGCTTCAGAAACCCTTTCATTATGTCCGACCAAAAAACCATCGAACAACGCGTCAAGGAGATCATCGTCAACCAGCTCAGCGTCAATGAGGAGCAGGTCACGCCGACGGCCTCTTTTCAGGACGATCTCGGCGCCGACTCTCTCGACACGGTCGAGCTCGTCATGGCCTTTGAGGAGGAATTTAAAAATGAGATCAAGGGTGAGATTCCCGAGGCCGATGCTGAAAAACTCCGCACCGTCGGGCAGGTGATTGATTACATCAAGGCCAAGTCCGCCGCGAAGTAACCCCGTCTTTTTTCCTGGCGTTCT
The DNA here is from genome assembly GCA_037134835.1 of Verrucomicrobiota bacterium. GTDB lineage: Bacteria > Verrucomicrobiota > Verrucomicrobiia > Opitutales > Opitutaceae > CAIYUN01. The sequence goes on along the minus strand of JBAXLL010000111.1, from coordinate 2,553 downwards.
ACCGAGCCGCTTGTCGCGACCGCTGGTAGGACGCCTTTTTGTTTTCTGCGCCCTTTTCACCACACTGATCCTTACGCATGGAAACTCTTTCTGATTCGCAGCGCGTTGTGGTCACCGGCCTCGGCGTCGTTCACGCCCTCGGCCATGACGCGGAGACGTTTTGGGCGGCGCTGGTCGCCGGGAAGAACGGCATCAGCCGGATCACGCTATTTGATCCGACACCCTTCGCTACGCAGATCGGTGCGGAGGTGCGCGACTGGAACGTCGAGGACCATATGGATCCGAAGGAGGCGCGCCGCAACGATCGCTACACGCATTTCGGCTTCGCGGCGGCCACCCAGGCTTTCAAAGACTCCGGCCTAGAGATGGCGAAAGAAAATCCCGACCGGGTGGGAATCGTCGTCGGCTCCGGCATTGGTGGCATGATGACCTACGAGACGCAGCTCAAGCGCCTTTTTGAGGGCGGTCCGCGCAAGGTTTCGCCTTTCACCATTCCCGCGCTCATTGGCAACATGTGTTCTGGTCTGCTGGCCATCGAGCTCGGCGCACGCGGGCCCAACTTCGGCGTCGTTTCCGCCTGTGCCACCGGCACGCACGCGATCGGCGAGGCCATGCACATGATCCGCCGGGGCGATGCCGACGTGATGGTCGCTGGCGGGGCCGAGGCCGCGATCACCCCCTTTGCGTACGCCAGCTTCTGCTCGATGAAGGCCATGAGCACGCGCAATGACGACCCGGCGACCGCCTGCCGGCCTTTCTCGCTCGGCCGCGACGGCTTCATCATGGGCGAGGGCGCGGGCGTGCTCGTGCTCGAGTCGCTCACCCATGCGCGGGCGCGCGGCGCGCGCATCTACTGCGAGGTAGCCGGCTATGCCGCCACCGCCGACGCCCACCACATCACCATGCCCGACCCCGAGGGCAAGGGCCTCTCCGCCGCCATGACCCGTGCGCTCCGCGCCTCCGGCCTCACGCCGGAGCAGATTGACTACATCAATGCGCACGGCACCAGCACACCTTACAACGATAAGTTTGAGACGCTTGCCATCAAGAAGGTGTTCGGCGAGCACGCCAGAAAGGTGCCCATCAGCTCGACCAAGTCTATGACGGCGCACCTCCTCGGCGCGGCCGGCGGCATTGAGGCGGTCATCAGCGCGAAGACCATCCAGACCCAGACTATCGCGCCCACGATCAACCTCCACGAGCCCGACCCCGAGTGCGATCTTGACTATGTGCCCAATACGGCGCGACCAGCGAAAGTGCGAACCGTGCTGAGCAACAACCTCGGTTTCGGCGGCCAAAACGCTGCCGCCGTCTTCCGGGCGGTATGAGGGACGGGTCAGGACTCCGGGCTTTTACGGGAGTTTCGTCTCGGATACTTTCTTGGTCTGCGCCGCGCGGTAGGCGTCGAGGGTGGCTTTGACCTTGGCGTCACCGAGGGCAAGGATGGCGGCGGCAAAGAGGGCGGAATTGATCGCGCCAGGCTTGCCGATGGCGAGCGTCGCCACGGGGATGCCGCCGGGCATCTGCACCATGGAGAGCAGAGAATCGAGGCCCTTGAGCGAGGCCGACTCGATGGGGACGCCGAGCACCGGCAGCGGCGTGAGCGCCGCCGCGACCCCGGCGAGGTGTGCCGCGCCGCCGGCGGCGGCGATGATGACCTTCAGCCCGCGCGCCTGGGCTCCGCCGCACCACTCAAATGCCAGTTGCGGCGTGCGGTGAGCGCTGATGACGCGGCGTTCGTGGGCGATGCCCAGGGCATCAAGCGTTTGCGAACAGTGTTGCATCACATCCCAATCGGACGCGCTGCCCATGATAATTCCTACAATCGGATTGTCCATGCATGCAAATTTGGGCGCGGGCAGGCAGGTGTAAAGCGCGGAACGACATGTCTAGGTGAATACCCTCCCGCTTCCGGCGCAATCTGACAAAAGAATCAGCCCGCCGGTTTCAGGCCGCCTTTTTTGTGGCACGGTGACGGCGGTAGGCGACGAGACCGAGACCGATCCCAAGGAAGATCGCGCCGTAGGTGGAGGGCTCGGGAACGGGGGCGATCATGCTCCAAGTGCTGTCATATGTAACTAGTGTCGAAGGTCAGTGAGCGCACCGACACGCTCGTCGAGCCGGTGTTGACCGTCTGCGGGCCCGAGGATGGGCGGTTGGCGAACAGGATGTCTGAATAGGGCGTGGGGGTGAGATTGTCTTTCAGTGAATCGGAATTGTACCAGTTGGTGTTGGCGCCGCCGGGAGATGAGCCCCAGGCGGTGGTGCCGGCCCCGTTGTCCCACTCGTAGGAACCGGCCTGGAAAGGCGTCATGGTCACGGCGACATTGCGGACTTCCTGCGTCTCGTTGGCGTCGCCGGTGCCGGCGGTGAAGCCGATCTTGAAAAAATCCGGCCGCGCATAGGCCGAGAGATCGCTCGTAAAGGCCGTGACAAACGAGGTGCCGACCCCAAACTGCATCTGGACGGTGAGCTGGTTGTTGGCGTCGAGCGTGAGGTGAAAGGCCCGGTAGTTCGCCCCGGTGTCGTCGGGCCGGCTGGTCAGCGTGGGGA
>JBAXLL010000110.1:0-6205 GCA_037134835.1 Verrucomicrobiota bacterium | reverse complement strand
ACATTGACAATCCCGAGAAATTCCCTGCGCCGAGGATATGGACCCCCTGTGCGATCATGGCGGCATTGATGGTGTGCACATAGCCGCGTTTCGGGGCCGGGAGCTTGCGGATGTGTTTCGCCGCAGGGAATTTCTCGGGATTGTCAATGTAGCTGGTGTCGCCGCCCTGCGCCTTCACGAGCTCCTTGAGCTTGGCCAGGGCGGAGCCGTCGGTGAGGTGGCGTTGCACGGTCTGCTTGGCCGAGAGCGTGGAACCGGCGACGCCCGCGAGGCGGACGATCTCCATGCCGAGCTTGAGGACGAGTTCCTTCATGTCGTCGGTGCCTTCGCCCTTGAGCAGCTTGATGGCTTCCTTGACCTCGAGGGCGGTGCCCACGCTGTCACCCAGCGGCTGGTTCATGTCGGTTACCAATGCGACGCAACGGCGTTTCATCGAGCGGCCGACGCGGGTCATCGAACGGGCGAGCTGTTTGGCCTGCTCCAGGTTTTTGATGAAGGAGCCATTACCCCACTTCACGTCAATCACGAGGCCTTCGGAACCTTCGGCGAGTTTGCGCGAAAGGACCGAGCCGGTGATCAGCGGCAGGCTGGGCACAGTGCCGGTCTCCTGCCGCAGTGCGGCGAGCTTGGCGTCGGCGGGGGCCAGCTCTTGGTCCTGGGCGATGATGGCGCCGCCGACCTTCGCGAGCTGGCTTTGAAAAGCCTCAATGGAGAGGGCGGTCTTGCAGCCGGGGATGGAGGCCAGCTTGTCGAGCGTGCTGATCACGTGATCATGCTCGGCGCCGCACATCATCGGAACCACGACGCCGGCGGCCATGGCCAGCGGGACGAGGACCAACGAGGTTTTGTCACCCACGCCACCGGTGGAGTATTTGTCAATTTTTGGCTTGGCAATATGCGAGAGATCAATGACTTCGCCTGAAAGCATCATCTCTTCGGTCAGGATCGTGGTTTCCTGCGCCGACATATTGGCGAAGTAGATGGCCATGAGCAGCGCCGCGAGCTGGTGCTGGGGGATTTCACCGTCCAACGTCGAGTCAATGATGTGGCGGATTTCTTCCTGGGAAAACTCCAAGCCGTCGCGCTTTTTCTCAATCAGGGCGGTGAAGGAAGGCTTGACGAATCTCCGTTGCGGCGGCGTGCGTTTGGTGTTGGTGGGTCGGTAGGACATCGTGGAGCGGTTGGAAGCGAGGAACCAGCCGAACAAAAATACGGTCCGCTGTCGAGCCAAATGTTGCACGGGCGTGACATTGCGCAAAAACGCCCTTGCCCGGAGCTTCCGCGGCGCGTGTCGTGTTTTGATGCACGTTTCGTTCAATCTTGCCGCCGATCTCGACGCCGCCCTCCGGTCCGCTGCCACCACCGCCGGCCTCGTCGACGCCGGGACCTTTGTGCCTGAGGTGCGGGTGGCCGATGCGCGGCACGGAGACTTTCAGGCCAACGGCGTGCTTGGCTATGCCAAGGCGCGGAAGCTCAACCCCCGCGCTCTCGCCGAGCAACTGGTCGCGGCGGTCGCGCCCGAGGTGCGCGCTGCATGCGACCTCGCAGTGGCCGGTCCGGGCTTTATCAACCTCACGCTCAAGCCCCCCACCCTTCTCGCCTGGCTGGGCACCCACGCCACCCGCGCGAGCCTCGAAAAGGGCGCGGCGGAAAACTCGCCGCTGCGCGGCCAGACCTGGGTCGTGGACTACAGCTCGCCCAACACCGCGAAGCAGATGCACGTCGGCCACCTGCGTTCGGCGGTCATTGGCGAGGCGGTGGCGCGGCTGCTGGCGTTCGGGGGCGCGCACGTCATCCGCGACAACCACATTGGCGACTGGGGCACTCAGTTCGGCAAAATCATCTGGGCCTACCGCCGCCAGCTCGACGCGGCCGCGTTTGCGCGCGACCCGCTGGAGGAGTTCGAACGCCTCTACAAGGTGGGCCATGCCGCTGCCGAGACGGACCCCGCCGCACTGAAGGAGGCGCAGCAGGAACTGGTGAAGCTGCAGGATGGCGACCCCGGTAACCTCGCGATCTGGAAAAATATCGGCGAAGCCTCGCTGGGCGCGTTCCAGCAGATTTACGACCGGCTCGGCATCCGTTTTGATCACACCCTCGGAGAGAGTTTTTACAACGACAAGGTGGAACAGGTCTATCGTGAGCTGATCGCGGCCGGCCTTGCGACTGAAAGCCAGGGCGCGCTCGTGGTTTTTCATCCTGAGCACCCGCGCTTTAAGGAGCAGCCGTTCATGATCCGAAAATCCGACGGCGCGGCCAACTACGCCTCGACCGACCTCGCGACGGTGCTCTACCGCACCGAGCATTTTCACGCCGACGCCGTGGCCTATGTCATTGATTCACGGCAGGGCGACCACTGTGAGCAGCTCTTCCTCACCGTGCAGAAATGGTTTGCCGGCACGGGCCGACGGGGTCCGCGGCTGGAGCATGTCTCCTTTGGCACCGTGCTGGGCGAGGGTGGCAAGCCGCTCAAGACCAAGAGCGGCGAGAACATCAAGCTGAAGGATCTGCTCGCCGAGGCCGAAGAGCGCGCCTTTGCCCTCGTGAACGAAAAGAGTTCCGAACTCCCCGAGGCCGAGCGCCGGGCCATTGCCGCAGCGGTGGGCACCGGCTCGGTGCAATACGCTGACCTCACCCAAAATCGCTCCAGCGACTATGTCTTTGCCTGGGACAAGATGATCTCGCTCGACGGCAACACGGCGGCCTACCTGCTTTATGCCGTCGCACGCGTGCGCTCGATCTTCCGCAAGGTAGGCCTCGACGCCGACGCCGCCGGTGGCGTCGCAACATCCAACATCCAGCATCCAATGCCCAACGCCCAACCCGAAAGCGCTGGCAACGCGCCGGCCGCCGTTCTCCCTTCTCCCTCCTCCCGTCTCCCCACCGGCGCGACCGAGCCGGAAACGCCCGCCGAACTCGCGCTCGCCCGCAAACTCGTGAAATTCCCCGATGCGCTCCAGGCCGCGACCAACCAGCTTCGTCCGCATTTTCTCTGCCTCTATCTCTACGAACTGGCCGGCGAGTTCAGCGCGTTCTACGCCGCCGACAAAGTCGCGGTGGACGACTCCGCCATCCGCGCTCGCCGGCTAATGCTCTGCGCCCGCACGCTGCTCGTCCTCGAAACCGGCCTCGACCTCCTTGGCCTCCGAACGCTGCAGCGGATGTAGTTTCACTCGGTTTTCAACCCTCTTCGCACAATGGCTTATTCCGTAGATAATGGCATGCCCTAGACCGCCCCTAGACAGGCCTCCACACTTGCGCGCGCGGGCGGAGCGCTTTGCCTGGCTCCTTACCAAACCATGTTCGACAATCCCTTTCTTGATCCCGCCTTTGCCATCCGCTGGTCACAGCACACGCCCGACCTGATCGAGCCGGCCATCACGGCAGCGCTCGGGCGGGCGCAGGCGGCGGTGGACGCCATCGCGGCCCGCGAAACGGGCACGGTCGATTTTGAAAACACGCTCCTCGCCCTGGAGCGCGCGACGGAGGAGCTGGGCCTCGCGTGGGGCAAGGTCACGCACCTGCAATCCGTCGCCGACTCGCCGGCGCTGCGCGCGGCGCACAACGCCATGCTCCCGGCGGTGTCGGCGTTTTACGCGAAGATTCCGCTCAACCCGGCGCTGTGGGCGCGGGTGAAGGCGGTCGCGGAGTCGGCCGAGGCGCGCGCGCTCACGGGTGTCCGCCGCCGGTTTCTCGATGAGACAGTGGCGGATTTTCGCTCAGCGGGCGCAGATTTGCCGGCGGACCAGCGCTCGCGACTGGAGGCGTTGCAGGGCGAGCTGGCGCAGCTGACGCAGAAGTATTCAGAAAACGTGCTCGACGCCACCAACGCGTGGCAGCTCCTCGTCACCGATGAGACGCGGCTGCGCGGGCTGCCGGCGCATGCGGTCGCCGCCGCGCGGGCGGGCGCGGAGAACAAGGGACTCGGCACGCCGGAGCAGCCGGTGTGGCGGTTCACCCTGCACGCACCCTCGCAGGAGCCGGTGATGACCTACGCGGAGGACGAGGCGCTGCGCCGTGAGGTCTGGGCGGCGGCGGTCGCGGTGGGCGCGGAAGCGCCGCATGACAACACGGACTTGGTGAAAAAAATCCTCGCGCTGCGGGCCGAGAAGGCCGCGCTGCTTGGCAAGGCGAGCTTCGCCGACCTCGTGACCGAGCGGCGCATGGCGAAGAGCGGTGCGCGCGCGCTGGGCTTCGTGGAGGAGCTGCGCGGGCGGGCGGCCGCGGCGTTCGCGCGCGAGTGCCGTGAACTGGAGGAGTTCAAGGCGCGCGAGACTGGCGGCGCACCGGGCCCGCTCAAGGCCTGGGAGGTCTCCTATTGGGCGGAAAAACTGCGGAAGACTCGATACGATTTCGACGAGGAGGCGCTGCGGCCCTATTTCCCGATGGAGCGCGTGATCGCAGGGATGTTCGAGCTGGTCGGAAAAATCTTCGGTCTGCGCGTGGTGGAAAAGACCGGCGTGGAGACGTGGCACCCCGAGGTGAAATTCTACGAGCTGCGAGACGCCGCCGGCCGGCTGCTCGGCTCGTTTTACACGGACTGGCATCCGCGCGAGCCCAAACGCGGTGGCGCGTGGATGAACTATCTCATCACGGGCGAACGCCGCTCGGGCACGCCGCGCTCCCCGCACCTCGGCCTGATGTGCGGCAACATGACGCCACCGGCCCCTTCGACGGGCTCAGGGCAGGCCGATAAACCCGCGCTGCTCACGCATCGCGAGGTCGAGACGGTGTTCCACGAGTTCGGCCACCTGCTGCACCACCTGCTTGGCGAGGTGGAGATCAAGTCGCTTAACGGCGTCAACGTCGTGTGCGACTTCGTCGAGCTTCCGTCGCAGATCATGGAGAACTGGACGTGGGAGCGCGCGGGCCTCGATTTGTTCGCGCGGCACCACGAGACGGGCGCACCCATCCCCGACGGGCTGTTCAACAGGCTGGTCGCGGCGAAAAATTTCCGCGCCGCGTGCGCGATGATGCGGCAGCTCCAGTTCGGCAAGATGGACCTGGCGCTGCACGCGCGCACGGCGGAGTTTCTCGGCGGCGACCTGGAGGCCAAGGCCCGCGCCGAGGTCGTGGAGTGCATGATCCCCACCGAGCCGCCGGGGCGAACACTGGTGAAACGCTTTGGACACCTGTTCTCGGACCCGGTGGGCTACGCGGCGGGCTACTACTCCTACAAGTGGGCGGAGGTGCTCGATGCCGACGCGTTCACACGGTTCCAGCGCGAGGGGATTTTTTCCGCAGAGGTTGGCGCGGAGTTCGTCCAAAAAATCCTGAGCAAGGGCAACTCCGCCGACGCGGCGGCGTTGTTCCGCGACTTCATGGGCCGCGACCCTGACCCTGGTGCGCTGTTGCGGAGGTGCGGGCTGGCGGCGTGAGGGCGGTGGAGCCACCACGCTTAAGCGCGCCAGATAACCTCGCGGCCCTGCGCGCCGGGAGTATCGGAACCCCTCCTCTGATCAACTGGGCTGTAAAATCGCGGCTAGATTGAGAGCCAGTTGCAAAGGTTTGGAAGTGGTGGAGGCCAAAAACGGGCAAGTCTAACTCCGGATCGTTGGGGGCTTAAGTCGGCTTTAAGGGGTCACGGAGATAGGCACAGCACGGTCGAGTCAACTGTGGTGCCAGTAGATGGCTATGATCCCGAGCAGCACAAGTAACCAACCCAACAGCAGGCCCAAGCCCGCCTCCCTGTTGGGCATTGGCCGCTTTCGCCGCCGGGACGTTTGGGGCCAACGCTCGCCGGTTTGTGACTTGCCTTCCGTTGCAATGCTGGTTGGGTTGAACCAACCTTTTCGATGCCGAACCAACTTGCCAAGTCTAAGCGCCGTCAAAGCCTCGCCGAGCACGAGGCCGTCTTGGCCGCGCTTGCGGAGATTGCTCGATGCGAGAGCACGACCGTCATGGCTCTGTTGCGTCAGGCGACGCGCGAGCTGGTCAGACGGCGGGCGACTGTGCCGGCTCAGGCGGACGCGCTGCGTTCAATCGTTTCTGGCATGGCCCCACAGATGCCCACGAGGTTCCAGACAGCCGCAAAGGCGGCCCGGTTCAAGCGCACCCAGCGTGAGTTTGACCGCGTGCTCTTGGAGCTTGGGCTGGCCAGCCCGCTGGCGATCCAAGAGCGCAATTCCCTTGTTCCCTCACATCACGCCGTCCGCGTGCTTGAGTTTGATTCCGCCCATGCCGCCGTCGCCGTCTGATACCACGC
>JBAXLL010000109.1:0-6208 GCA_037134835.1 Verrucomicrobiota bacterium | reverse complement strand
ACGCCCTCGGTTGGTTTGCCGCCTGTGGCTATAGTTTTTTTGAAACGCTCTAGGGTGTGGCATGAAAGCCCTGCAAAGTCCGCAAAGCACAGCTTCCTCGCACTGATGTGCAGGTCGAAGAATGCCACCCTCACTCGGAGCTTAGCCAGCCAAGACGGGTGCCAGCGGCACGTCCTTTAGCTTGATGCCGGCGAGCTTTTTCACAACGAACTCGGCTTCGGTGCTGGCGACGTCCGCCAGCGTGTGGTCTTCATGGATGTCGATGGCGCCCACAATACCGGCCGGCAACCGGGTGACGCCTGCAATCTTGCCCACGATGTCGGCCGGCGTGACGAGCTGTAACCGGCCCACATTGAAGCGCACAACGGTCATGCCCGACTCACGGCCGGTGCGCGGCTTGCGCTCGTATTTGGGCTTGCGCGGTGGCGGACCAGCGTCGGTCTCGCCGCCGGCGGGCGGAAGGGCTGCTGTGAGCGGGACCGGAGCAGACTCCGGCTCCACCGTCGGGGCGGCAGGCAGTTTCATTTTTTTTGCCACCCACGCTGGCGCGCCCGGCGGCAGCACCGGCTTGCGCGCCTCGGCCGCAGCCTTGGCCGGTGGCGGCCCGCCGTAGCGCGGCTTGGCGCGCACTTCCGGCACACTGGCCGCGGGCGCGGTACGGAGGATGGGCGGCGGCTGGGCGGCAGCCGGACCCGGGACGGCCGGCTTGCCCGGCGCCGGCGCGCCGGCGCCGCCCTGCAGGAGATGGATCAGCGCCGAACAGATGTCGGTGCTGGCGTGGCCCTGGTCGAGCAGGCGGTCAATCATGCGGTCGTGCGGCCGGAATTGCTTCGCCTCGAGGGTGGCGCGGATTTTTTCGAAAAACACGTTGGCGCGCGCCTCCTCGACCTCATCAATGGACGGGATGCGTTCGCGGCGGATATTGAGCCGGGCCCAGCGCACCATGCTCTGCAATTTGTAAATCTCCTGCCCCGAGACGAACGTGAACGCCCGGCCCGATTTGCCCGCCCGGCCGGTGCGGCCAATGCGGTGCGTGTAGTCCTCGGCGTCGTTGGGCAGGTCGAAGTTGAACACCACCTCCAGATCGTCCACATCGAGTCCGCGTGCGGCCACATCGGTAGCGACGAGAAACTCAAACTTGCGCTCGCGGAACTTTGCCATCACGCGGTCACGTTGCGCCTGCGTGATGTCGCCGTGCAGGCGGTCGGTCGCATAGCCGCGCGCATGTAAGTGCGAGTCGAGCTCGTCCACCATGATTTTGGTGCTGCAAAAAATGATCCCGTAGCGGAAGTCATGCACGTCAATCAGCCGCGTCAGCGCCTCAATTTTCGAACGGCGGTCCACCTCAAAGTAGACCTGATCGACCTGCGGGGCGTTTTGCGCGACCGATTCGATGCGGATCCAAGCGGGGTCCTTCGCATAGCGGCTGATCAGGTCTTGGATCGTCCGCGGGATCGTCGCGGAGAAAAAGAGGAGCTGCCGCGTGACCGGCATCGCCTTCAGGATTTTTTCTATGTCGTCGCGGAAACCCATGTCGAGCATCCGGTCGGTCTCATCGAGCACGGCGAGCTTGAGCTGGTCGAGCCGTAGGGTACCCCGCTCCATGTGATCCATCACCCGGCCGGGCGTGCCGATGACGACCTGCGCGCCCGCCGCGAGCGCGCGGAACTGGCGCTCGTAGCTCTGCCCGCCGTAGATCGGCACGGCCGAGAGGCCGCGTTTGAAAAACGACAGCTTGCCTACCTCCTCGGCCACCTGCACGGCCAGCTCTCGCGTGGGGCAGAGTATGAGCACCTGAGCCGCCCGCAGCTTCACATCCACGCGTTCGATGGCCGGCAGGGCGAACGCGGCGGTCTTGCCCGAGCCGGTTGAGGACTGGCCGACGACATCCCGGCCGGCGAGGATGGCGGGGATGACGGCGGTCTGGATGGGCGAGGCCTCCTCGAAACCCATCTTAGCCACAGCCTTGAGGGCATCAGGCGAGAGACCGAGAGCGGCAAACGGAAGTTTTTCCATGCGGCATAGTGCGCACATAGCCGAGGCGTGGCGAGCGCGCATTTCACCCCATACGATTGGGCGCGACAAGGCGGCGGATTTTTTGTCACGCTCTGGGCGGCGTTTCCTGCAGCCTCCCCCAAATGTCTCCTCCCGATGAAATCCGCTGGGCCCAGATCGGCTGCGGCGAAGTCACCGAAAAGAAAAGCGGCCCGGCCTTCGACAAGGTGCCGCACTCACACCGCGTCGGCGTGTTTGGCCGGGACGCCGCGCGCACCCGGGACTACGCGGCGCGCCACGGCATTGCGTTCGCCAAGACCGACGTGGCCGCGCTGCTCGCTCACCCCGGCGTCAACGCCGTCTATATTGCCACCCCACCCGGCTCGCACCTGCACTTCACCCGGCTGGCGGCGGCAGCGGGCAAGGCCGTCTATGTCGAGAAGCCGATGGCGCGCAATGTGGCCGAGTGCGAAGAGATGATCGCCGTGTGCCGGCGCGCGGGCGTACCGCTGTTCGTCGCCTACTACCGCAGGGCGCTGCCCAAATATCTCCGCGTCAAGGCGCTGCTCGACGGGGGCTCGGTCGGACGGCCACTGCACGTCACCGTGCGCTATCGCTGCGCCCCACGCCCCGCGGACCTGAATCCCACCACACCACCCTGGCGCGTGCAACCCGAGCATGCCGGGCCGGGCGGATACTTCATGGACATGGCCTCGCACCAGCTAGATCTGCTCGACTGGCTTTTCGGCCCGGTGCGACACGCGGCCGGCGCGGCCCGCCAGACCGGCGCGGTCTATGCGGCGACCGATACGGTCACGGGCCATTTCACCTTGGGCGGCGGTGTAGCCGGCGTCGGCGCGTGGTGCTTTGTCACCGACCCGGCAGCGGCGTGCGATGAAACGGAAATCGTTGGCGATGCGGGCATACTTCGCTATTCCACCTTCGACGACGCACCCGTGCGGCTCACCGCCGGAGCGCGCAGCGAAAAATTCGCCCATCCGTTCCCCGAGCATGTGCAACAGCCGCTCATCGCGAGCGTCGTCGCCGCACTACGGGGGGAAGGCATTTGTCCCAGCACCGGCGACAGCGCGCTGCGCACCAACCGCGCCGTCACGGCGCTGCTGGGGGCGATGGAAGTTTGAGCCTGCCAACGGGCAATGCCCGTAATCTAAGATCCAGCTTGGCTCCCCGCCGCATCGGTTTGACCGCAGCCGGTGACCATCATTACAAGCCCGAGCAATGCAAAGATGGTGATCCAGCCCATCCGGTCATTTCGCCAACACGGCAGACCATGGCAATTGCCGAATTATCAAACCCGCCGCGCGCCTCGCCTCTCCGCCGTAGCGCGGGCAACCTGCCCGCCGCTTGGCCGGCCCCAGCCCGGTCAGGTTGACCCGGCTACATGGCCACTGCATCATCCTCCATCTCCTGCCTGCCCTGAGCCTGCCGAAGGGACTCCTTGCGCCCCCTCCCCCATCCCCTTCCTTGTGGTGCCCGTTTCGCCCGTCAGTCCGGCAAAGCTGGTGAACGTTTAGGGGGTGGCGTAAATGGAGTGGCCCGTCTGGGCCAGCAGGCCACCGCTGGCCATCAGGGCCAGCAGCACGGTCTTAAGCAGGGGACGGAAAAATTTCATGAGCACTTGGCTGGTCTCGATTGCAGCCAGGCGGCGATGCGGCGGCGTTGATCCTTCCGTTCCATATGGCTGATGCTGTCCTAACTCCTATCATTAATCAACGCAAAGCTAGTGGGCCGGTTTCCCCACGTCATTGTTGGTGGAGCTCAAAGCGTTCGCGCAGGAACTGCTGGCCGGCCCGGTGCTGCCCCAGTCCGAGTTCGGCAAGGCCTGCGGGTACCCTCTCAACGTCTTCTTGATTCCGTCTCGTGTCTTCTGTCTCCTGATTCCTCCAAGCCTCCGACTTCAGTCTTTTAGCATTCAGCTCTTCAGCTTTTCCTCTCCATCCTGACTCCTTCCGCAATGACCTCCGCCCAGATCCGCCAGTCCTTCCTCGATTTCTTTGCCTCCCAAGGCCATACGGTTGTCCCGTCGTCATCATTGCTGCCCGACTCTCCCGGCCTGCTCTTCACGAATGCCGGCATGAACCAGTTCGTGCCCATTTTCCTCGGCGATCGAGCGCCTGACGTCTCCAAATTGGCGGGTGCCCGCCAATCGAAGGACACCCGGGCCGCCGACACCCAGAAATGCATCCGCGCCGGCGGCAAGCACAACGACCTAGAGGACGTCGGCTTCGACACCTATCACCACACCCTGTTTGAGATGCTGGGAAACTGGTCTTTCGGCGACTATTTCAAGAAAGAGTCGCTCACCTGGGGTTGGGAGCTCCTCACCAAGGTCTGGGGCATCCCGCCGAAACGCCTCTTTGCCACGGTCTATGCGCCCAGGCCCGGCGATCCCTCCGAATTCGACCACGAGGCCAACGCCATCTGGACAGAAATCTTCAAGGCCGCCGGTCTTGATCCCGCTATCCACATCGTCCACGGCAACCGCAAGGACAACTTCTGGCAGATGGGCGACACGGGCCCCTGCGGCCCCTGCTCCGAGATCCATTTCAACCTGCTCCCCTCCGACGATGAGGCGGCAGGCCGCGCGCTCGTCAACTCCTCGTCGCCCCGCTGCATCGAGATCTGGAACCACGTCTTCATCCAGTTCAACGCCAACGCCGACGGCACCTTCTCCCCGCTCGCCGCCAAGCATGTGGACACCGGCATGGGTTTTGAACGCGTCGCCGGCATCCACGCCACGACCGGCGGCTTCAAGGATTTTTCCAAAGACCCGTCCAACTACGCCGCCGACGTCTTCACGCCACTTTTTCAAACAATCGCCGCCCTCTCCGGCAAAACCTATAACGCCACCGTTCCGAAGACGCGTGAAGGACTTAGCGAGCGGGAAAGCACCGATGTCGCCTTCCGCGTCCTCGCCGACCATGCCCGCTGCGTGAGCTGCGCCATCGCCGACAACATCCTCCCCGGCAACGAAGGCCGCAATTACGTCATCCGCCGCATCCTCCGCCGCGGGATTCTCTATGGCACCAAGATCGGCCTGAAGATCGGTGATTTCTCGCAACTCGTTGCGCCGGTCGTCGAGTCGCTGAGCCATGTATTTCCCGAATTAAAGCAGCAGAAGAGCATCATCCAGCGGGTGATCCGCAGCGAAGAGGAGAGCTTCGGACGAACGCTGGATCGTGGACTTAAAATTTTCGGCGAGGAAATCTTTGAGCATGCCATCGAACGCTCCGCGAAGGCAGAGGGCTTGGAGGTTTCATCTGGAAAAGATGGGTGGGGCGACGCTCACAGTAATGAGCCAATTGAGATGCACCTTAGTTCAATGCTATTTAGCCGAAATGGACTACCGATTGCAAATCGGATTTCGTTCGCAGATCTCAAAGCAGGTGCGTGGAAGACTGTGCTCACCATAGTTCCTGCAATCTCCGGAGCGGATGCCTTTAAGCTCTACGACACATACGGCTTCCCACTCGATATGACTCAGCTTCTCGCCACCGAGTGTGGACTCACCGTTGATGTCGCCGGCTTCGAAGCCGAGATGGAAAAACAACGCGAGCGCGGACGGGCCGCGCAGAAAAAGGAAATTATCGTCGCCGCCACCGAAGGCGACATGGCTACCGACCAGAAAGCCACGACCTTCCTCGGCTACACCCAAACGCACGCGCATGCGAAGCTCATCGAGGTCGTCAAATCCGAGAAAGCCGCCTTCTTGGTCTTCGACCAAACACCTTTCTACGCCGAGATGGGCGGCCAGGCCGGCGACGCCGGCACCGCGCTCATCGCCGGCCAGCTCGTCGCCATCACCGACTGTGTGAAGGACAAATCCGGCCGCCACCTCCATCAGGTCGCCTCCGATTTCATCCTTCATCCTTCATCCTTCATCCTTTCCTCCACCGCCGGAGCCAAGGCCGAGCTTGCGGTGGATGTTTCCCGTCGCCGTGCCATCAGCCGCCACCACTCCGCCACCCACCTGCTCCAGTGGGCGCTCCGCAAGGTGCTGGGCACGCATGTCCGGCAGTCCGGCACCCACAAGACGCCCGAGCGGCTGCGCTTCGACTTTTCCCATTTCGAGGCGATGACCGCCGCCCAGCTCCTCGAGGTGGAGCAGCTCGTCAACGCCAAGGTGATCGACAACGCCCGCGTGTCGTCGTCCGAGATCGAGTACGCCAACAAGCCCGACGACGTGCTCGCG
>JBAXLL010000108.1:0-6265 GCA_037134835.1 Verrucomicrobiota bacterium | reverse complement strand
GTCTTCGACCGGCGGAGGGAGGCCGGTCGGAGACCGGCCCTGCTTTTTTTTCATTTTTCGGCGGACCGGTGCTCGCGCGCGGCGGCAGCGGCGACGTGCTCGCCGGGCTGATCGGCGGGCTGGCCGCACAAACGCCGGCCGACCTGCCGGGAGCGGCGGCACGCGGCGTGGCCTGGCATGGGCTGGCGGCAGACTGGCTGGCGCGGACGCATGGACAGACGTCCGTGACGACGACACAACTGCTGGATTTTCTGCCCGCCGCCCTGCGCCAAAATCCGGGGAATGATCCGGCCGGTCCTCCGGCCCAAGGCCAAGTGTCATGACGGACGCGGGCGAACTGACCACCACGCAGGCGCTGCTCGTGCTGAACGCGCTGCCGAACATCGGACCAATCACGCTGAACCGGCTGCTGGCTGAGCTCGACGGCGACCCCCGCAGGGTGCTGACCGCAGGCGCACGGCGGCTGGAAGCGGTACGCGGGGTCGGACCGGTCATCAGCGCGAGCATCGCGGGCTGGCGGGAACATTTTGACCTCGCACGCGAGGAGGCGCGCATGGCGCAGGCGCAGGTGAGCTTCATCACCACCGGTGAGGCGGCCTATCCGAAATTGCTGCGTGAAATACACGACCCCCCCATCGGGCTTTACCGGAAAGGGCACTATGAGCTGGGCCAGCCGTGCATCGCGATGGTTGGTTCGCGCCGAACGACGCTCTATGGACAAAGCGTGGCAAAGAAGTTCGGGGCGGAACTGGCGCGGCTGGGGTTTTGCATCGTGAGCGGACTGGCGCGCGGCATCGACACGGCGGCGCACGAAGGCGCGCTGTCCGTGGGCGGCAAGACGGTGGCCGTGCTCGGCACGGGGATTGATCTGATCTATCCGCCGGAAAACCTCGCGCTCTACCGGCAGATTGAGGCCAGTGGCGCGATTTTGTCGGAATTTCCATTTGGGCGGCGGGCGGACCGGCAGTCTTTTGCCATGCGGAACCGCATCATCGCCGGGATGTGCGAGGCGGTGATCGTGGTTGAGAGCGACGCCGGCGGCGGCTCCATGATCACGGCGAAATTTGCAGGCGAACAAGGGCGGCTGCTCTTCGCCGTGCCGGGACGGATTGACCAGGCGACAAGCGCGGGGTGCCACCAGCTCATCCGCGACGGCGCGACCCTGCTGACCAGCGTGGATGACATCCTGGGCGAGCTGAACTATCGCGACGGGCTGCGGCCGGGACCGATTCCCGAGAAAGCGGGAACGGAGCCGGCCGACGTGCGCGGCGCGTTGGACGACGCCGAGCAACAGGTCCTCACGTGCTTCGCGGGCGGGGCACTCGTTTCGCTCGACACACTCGCCGCGCAAACGGGCCGGCCGGTGGCGGAGCTTTCCTCGACCCTGATGATGCTGGAGTTGAAACGCCGCGTCATCAAACGGGCGGACGGGACCTTTGAGGCACGGTGATGAAGGCAGGATTAATTCAGAAGCCAAGAAGCCAGGAATCAGAAGTTCGGATTTTCTCCTGGTTTCATGGCTTCTGAATTTTAATTGTTTTTTAGTCAACCGGGCGGCCACGCCATTTGGCGTTTCGCGAGGAGGTGAACGTGCAGGTGCGGAACGCTCTCGCAAGCGTGCGGGCCGTGGTTCACGACAAGGCGGAAGCCTTCCGAGAGTTGAAGTTTTTTTGCGACTGAGCCGGCGACAAGGAGCAGGTGACCGAGGAGGGCTTGGTCGACGGCGGCGGCCTCGCCGATGCGGGGGATGGGCTGCTTCGGTATAATGAGCAGATGGACAGGCGCGGCAGGCTGGATGTCGTGAATGACGATGCATTGCTCGTCCTCGTACTCGATGCGGGCGGGGATCTCGCGGGCGATGATGCGCTGGAAGAGAGTGGGCATGGATTCACTTTGAATCAAAGGGCACGGAGGTCACGGAACAATAAATTGGGATTTCTCTGTGTCTTCGGTGCTCAGTGGTTCAAAATCAAAGAAAGAGCAGCTGTAGATCGGCGACGCGGCTGGTGCGTGCGGCGGTCAGGGCGCGGACGAAGCCCAGCGCCTCCTCGTAGTCGCGCTGGCGGCGCGGCGTCCGGCGGCGGTGGGGCGGAAGCAATGCCGGACGCAGGTTAGTGACGAGCAGCGTGGACTCACGGTAGGGTGTGAGCAGGCGGAGACCGGCCATCAGCTCGGCGCGGGCGAAGAGCGGGGTGGCGGCAGCCGGCGTAAGGGCGGCATCCCAATGGAAAAATCCCCGGCGCGGCTCGTGAGCGAACAGCCTAGCCAACAGGTGCGCGGCGGCGGCGTTAAACTGGGTGTCAAACTGCGCGGCAAACTCCGGGTGCGCGATGGTCTGGGCGCCAACTCGGCGAGGCTGAACGTGATCGCCGATTGAATCTGTTTCGCGAGGTAAAGGTCATGGCCGGTGACATGGGCGAACAGCGCGTTGATCAGATGCAGCCGGCGGAGTTCGTCGCGGGAGGGGAGATCCATCGAGATGGGAAAAGCGGATAGACGTTTCAATACCCGGTTGCTATGGTTTTGCACGATTACTCCAGCCCCGGCCCTTTGCCATGCCCCAACGCACTGATCTCGTCCACAAATTCGGTCACATCGCGGAACTGCTTGTAGATGCTGGCGAAACGGACGTAGGCAACCTGGTCAATTTTCCGCAGGCGCTCCATCACGGCGTCGCCAAGGGCGCGCGAGGGAATTTCGGTGTCGTATTGGGCCTCGAGAATATCCGTCACGTCACCGATCAGCATGGAGACCTGTTCGGCGTCCACCGGACGCTTATGACAGACCGCGCGGACGGCGTGGACGAGCTTTTCGCGATCGAAACCCTCCCGGCGGCCGTCCCGCTTGATGATGACCATGCCATCGCGCAGGACACTTTCCGTGGTGCTGTAGCGGTGACCGCACTCAAGGCACTCGCGGCGGCGGCGGATGGCCGAGCCCTCCTTGCTGATGCGGGAGTCAATGACCTTGTCCTCGATGGAGGTGCATTTGGGGCAGCGCATGGGTGGAAACGATGAATTATGAAGGATGTAAGGCGGAGAAGGAAGGATGCGAAGGTGCAAATTTTTCGCAATTTATCCTTTATCAGCCATCATTGGCTCAGCCAAGACGGAGAAAATTCTCCAGAATTTTGATCCCTCCCTCCGTGGCGATGGACTCGGGGTGGAACTGCACGCCCCAGATGGGCAGCGTGCGATGGCGCAGGCCCATGACCTCGCCCTCGGCGGTCTCGGCGGTGATCTCGAGCACCGCAGGAAACGTGCCGCGATCGACGAGCAGCGAATGGTAGCGCGTGGCGGCAAAGTTCTGCGGCAGGCCGCGAAAGACGTCGGTGCCATTGTGGAGGATCGGCGAAGTCTTGCCGTGCATCAGGCGGCCGGCACGGACAACCTTGCCCCCAAAATAGTGCCCGACGGACTGGTGGCCAAGGCAGACACCCAGGAGCGGTTTCCTGCCGGCAAACGCCCTGATGATGCCGAGCGACACGCCGGCCTCGGCGGGCGAGCACGGGCCGGGCGAGATGAGCACGCGATCGGGATTGAGCGCCAGGGCGGCCGCCGGCGTGACTTCGTTGTTGCGGAAGACGCGTTGCGCAACACCCAGCTGCCCAAAGCACTGAACCAGATTATAGGTAAAGGAGTCGAAGTTGTCGATGACGAGCAGCACGGGATGAAATGCAGATTGTGGAATGTGAATTACGGAGTGGAGCATCAGAACGCCACATTGGTCCGCTGGCAAACCGGATTTCGCAGCTGCCTCATCATGATAATCATCCCACCGGGCTTCATCGCTAGTCTGAGGATGCCGGAAGCCAAATTTTGCATTTGATACCAAGGTGCTTTGTCATCTCAGTGTCTGATATGCGCTCCCCCAAGTTCCCGCTATTGCTGTCCTCCCTGCCCCTTGTCGCCTTCGCTCTTCGCGCGGCAACTCCGGCTGTCCCCGCTGCCACGGCCACACCGGAAACTGTGGCCAAACCGCCGGCCCCAGCGCCCGTTATTGCAGGCGTTAAGCCAGAGGTGGGAAAACCATTTGAAAACTCCCTCGGAATGAAGTTTGCGCCGGTAGGCCCGGCCAAGGTTCTTTTTGGGATTTGGGATGTGAGAGTCCAAGACTTCGAGGCGTTTGCCTCCGCCTATGGAATTGCGAAAATAGCCCTGAAGTTTGAACAAGCGCCGACTCATCCGGTGGTGAATGTCTCGTGGGATGAAGCGCAGGATTTTTGCACCTGGCTGACCCAAAAGGAACAGGCGGCCGGGCGTCTCAGCAAAACGCAGTTCTACCGTCTGCCCACCGATAGCGAATGGAGTCTGGCCGTCGGACTCGCCGAACCGGCAGACGGCGGAAGTCCGGAAAGCAAAGACCGGCAAATCAATGACGTTTATCCGTGGGGTACAACGTGGCCCCCGCCTAAAGGAGCCGGCAACTATGATGCCAGTTTGGAAACTGATACCTATCTGGGTACGTCGCCAGTCGGCACTTTCACCGCCAACAAATACGGCCTCTTCGACATGGGCGGCAATGTCTGGCAATGGTGCGAGGACTTTTATGACGGCACCTCGGGTCCGCACGTGGTGCGTGGTGCCTCCTATTTCAACAGCGCCGTCAACAATCTGCTGCTTTCCAAGCGTGACAGCTATGAGGCCAACATCCATTCCGCCCTGGTAGGCTTTCGGGTGGTTATTGCCGACAAGAGCGGGGCCGGTCTCTGAGCCCTCCCCTCCCCGTCCCATTGGACCGGACGGGCGAAACCGATTGCGTCTCAGGTGTCCGCGAGGGAACGGCATCGCCCATGTCAGAACCTTTTGAAGTGCTCGCCACCGATCCGGCCACCGCCGCCCGGCGAGGTCGGCTGACCACGCGGCACGGAGTGGTGGAAACCCCCATTTTCATGCCCGTCGGCACGCAAGGCACCGTGAAAGCTGTAACGCCACAGCAGCTGCACGACATTGGCGCGCAAATCATCCTGGGAAACACCTATCATCTGAATCTGCGGCCGGGCAGCGAGTTGGTGCGCGCACTCGGCGGGCTCCATCAATCTACGGGCTGGGACGGGCCGATCCTCACGGACAGTGGCGGGTTTCAGGTCTTCTCCCTCGCCAAGCTCCGCGACATCCGCGACGACGGCGTGGCGTTTCAGTCTCACCTCGACGGGGCGAAGCTTTTTCTCGGGCCACGTGAAGTCATGGGCATCCAGCAAAACTTCGGCAGCGACATCGCGATGGTGCTGGACGAGTGCCCGCCGTGGCCCTGCGAACACGACCAGTGTGCCAAGGCGGTGGCACGGAGCTATCGCTGGGCCCAGCAATGCAAGGCGATTGCGACCGAAAGCGGTTTCCTCGCGGCAGGACACCAGGTGTTTGCCATCGTGCAGGGCTCGACTTTCGACGATCTGCGGCGCGAAGCTGCGGAGTCGCTGGCCGCGCTGGATTTTTCCGGTTATGCGGTCGGCGGGGTGAGCGTGGGCGAGCCTGAGCCAGAAATGTTGAAACAGGTGGGGGCAACGATCCCCTTTCTCCCCGTGCACAAACCGCGGTATGCCATGGGGCTCGGCACACCAGCTCAACTGCTGAAGATGATCGCCCTCGGCGTGGACATGTTTGACTGCGTGCTTCCGACCCGCGTGGCTCGCAACGGCCTCGTGTTCACGCCCGATGGCCCGTTGAACCTCCGCAACGAGAAGTTCCGCGCCGACGCGCGTCCCATCATGGCAGGACTGGCGAACTACACCGCGAATTTTTCCCGTGCCTACCTGCGGCATCTGACAGTGGCCGGCGAGATCCTAAGTTGCACACTGCTCACGATTCACAATCTGCATTTCTACCTGGACCTGATGGCGCAGGCGCGAAGCCACATCGAGACCGGCGACTACGGTTCTTGGCACAGGGCGTGGATCGGGCGCTATGAAATGGGCGCGAAATAATTTTGGAATTTGGAATTTGGAATTTGGATTTCTCAATCCAAGCTGCCGCAGCGCAAACCTCAGACGCGCCCTGCTTCCACCACGGGCGGCAATCCAAAATCCACCCTCAAAAATCTAAATTCCATGCGTATTCTCATCACCGGCGGCGCCGGCTTTCTCGGCTCCCACCTTTGCGACCGACTGCTGGCCGACGGCCATGAGGTGGTCGCACTGGATAACTTTTTCACCGGACGGAAAAGCAACCTCGCCCATCTGGCGGACAACCCGCGCTTCGAAGTCGTGCGTCATGACATCATTGACCACTTCAAATTTGAGGTGGACCAGATCTACAACCTCGCCTGC
>JBAXLL010000107.1:0-6335 GCA_037134835.1 Verrucomicrobiota bacterium | reverse complement strand
ATTTGCGATTTCCCAGATGCTCGGCGATGTGGGCGCAGGCATTTCGTTTGGCGTCAGCGCCAGCTCGCTCGACATCAGCGGCAAGTGCCTCCGCCAGGATCTGCCGCTCGTCCTCAGCCTCATCGCGGAACAGTTGCGCTCGCCCGCGTTTGCGCCGGAAGAATTCGCCAAGTTGAAAAAACAGATCGCGGGCAACATGCAGCGCGCGCTGGAGGATCCTGAATTCCGCGCGGGCGACCTGTTCTCGCGCTCCGTCTATTCCCCCGGCCACCCGAACCGCCAGCCGGCCGTCCCGGATTTTATCGCCGGCACCAACCGGGCCACCCTCGACGAGGTGAAGGCCTTTCATCAAAAATACTACGGCCCCGCCACGTTGCGTCTCGTGCTGGTCGGCGATGTTGATCCCGCCATCGCGCAGGGCGTGATCGCCAAATCCTTCGCCGGCTGGACCGGCGGGATCGTGCCGCCCCAGCCGGCGAAGACCGGCGCCGTGGACGCACCGCGCACCCAGACCGTCTTCATGCCGGACAAGACCAGCGTCTCCGTGGTTTTCGGTCAGGCGACCGGCCTGCGCTATGGCGATTCCGACACCCTCGCGCTCCGCATTGGCACCGCGATTTTCGGCAGCGGCTTCACCGGCCGGCTCATGTCCAACGTGCGGGACAAGGAAGGTCTCACCTACGGCATTTACTCAGGCGTCGGCAATGACACGTTCGTGGACGGCGACTGGAGCATCGAGGCCAGCTTCGCGCCCGAGCTCCTCGAAAAGGGCCTCGAGTCCACCAAGCGCCAGCTCACCGGCTGGTATCGTGACGGGGTGACCGACGCCGAGCTCGCTCAGCGCAAAACCGAACGGGCCGGCAGCTACAAGGTCGGTCTGTCCACCACGGACGGGATGGCCACCACGATCCTCACCACGCTCAACCGTGACCTCGAACTCAGCTTCATTGATCAATATCCTGGGCGAGTCGCGGCGCTGACCAAGGAGCAGGTCAATGCCGCCATCAAAAAGCACCTCGACCCCGACAAGATGACCCTCATCGAGGCCGGCACCGTGCCGGGCGCCGCCACGCCCAAGCCATAGTATCCGGGCGGCGGCAAGCAGTTCGACTCCGCCGCCATTGCCGCAGCCCAAGTGCGGGAAAGCGCCAACAGATGAAAAGAAGCGGTCGTTGTCGCTGAAGAGGCCAAACGCAGGGAAAACACCACGGGCGGCCAGTAAGGCTGGGCCGATCGTGGCCCATTTCCTTCCCTCCGGACGCTATTGCCAATGGCATGAAAATGGCTTGTAAGCCTGAACCCCTTCCTCTTTCCTCCGCGCCATGAAACTCATCCGTCCCTTGCTCGTCCTGAGCGTCGCGTTTGCCGCCAGTCTGCCCGCCTTTGCCGGCGCCGCGCTTGGTACAGTCCATTTTGTGGTGGTGGACAAGTCGCACGAGTTGAACCAAACCGGCCCTGCCACCGTCACGGATGATCCCGTCCGCCCCTTTCGTTTTCATGCGGAAATTGATGCCGATAATTCGTCGGGTAGTTTTCCTACCCCCCCCAATCAGGGTCATGACGACCCCAGTGGGATCAGGCATCTCCGGGCCGCTTAACTTTGTGGCTCCCGACATCAACAATGATCATTGGCGCTATAATTCTCCCTCCTATGCAAGCCCGCTCTCCCTCAATGCCGATTACGCGACCGGCACCTACTCGTTGCTCATCGGAGGGCAGACGATCAGCCTGAGTATGCCCGTCGGAAATGCCGGCAATAATTTTCTTTTTCCCAATGCACCTCTGGTCACCGCCACCGGAGCCGCTTGGCAGCCAAACGGCACTTTGCTCTATGATGCCAGCAGCGGGCCGCTCACTTTTGTCTCGAACCTGTTTTCGACCAACGCCGGAGCTATCGTACATCTCGGTATCAACATAGATGCGACGTCTGGTCAGCCGTCCTTTAACGATTTCTCGGCCGAGGCCTTTGGCTCCGGTCCCAGCACTATCAGCCAGACTTATAGCAACCCTGGTGAATTCATCTCGGGTTCCACTTATCAAGTGTCACTGGAATTCAACAACATCGTTGATGGTCCATTTCCTCTTTCCGGCCCGTTGACTGGCGGACAAGCGGTTGCCGTCTACACCGCCCGAACCACCTTCAACCTGCAGGTCATTCCTGAACCCTCCACCTATGCCGCTCTGGCCGGGGCATCCGTGCTGGTCTTGGCTGCATGGCGTCGGCGCAGCCGGAAATAATCCGGCGGACACTGGCGGGGTGGTTCCACTTGCCTCCCTCGGTCAACCGCCTTAGGTTGGGATACCATGAGGCTTTCCCTTTATCTCGCGGCGTTGGTTTCCACCTTACTGCTGTCCGGATGCACCACATTTGAGAAACGGGCGGAGGAGAAATCCACGGTCTTTGCCGCGCTCGACGAGCCCGCCCGCGCCCGCCTCAAGGCCGGTAAGATCGCGCTGGGCGACACCGCTGACATGGTTTACATGGCACTCGGACTGCCCGGAGAGACCCACGATCAAGTCAGCGCCGATGGCAACGCCGTCGTGTGGATTTATCACCGCCACTGGCAGGAATACCAGGGCGAACGCGTGACTGGTTACCGCCCCATCACCACGACCAGTTCCGGAACCGGCACGCCCACCGTCATCTACCAGCCGATGGAGCAAAGCATTTACCAAGACCGGGAGGAGGAGCGCCTCCGCGTGACGCTCAAGGACGGCATCGTCACGACCATTGAGCAGCCCAAGCCGTAAATCGGCCGGCGCGTCGGGCGTCTCACTTCGCCGCCGGCCACCAAACGTAGAGGGAAAAATACACGAGGACGCCAGTCACGCTAACGTAATACCAGATGGGAAACGTCCACCGCGCCCAAGCCCGGTGCCGCGCGAAGTCCCCACGCAGCGCAAAGAGAAACGTGCGCGGCACCAGATAGGCGATGGCCATGGCCAGCACGATGTGCGAAATGAGCATCGTGTAGTAAACCGTCGCCACCAGGCCTTCCGCCCCAAGCCTGGTATGCACGCCGCGGATCAAGATTTTGTGCGTGACGTAGCCGACGAGAAACAGCGCCGACACCACGACCGCCGTCATCATCACACGGCGATGAGCCTCCTTCCTGCCCGCCTTGATCAGCAAGAATCCGGCGGTGAGCAGCACCGTGGCGAGGCCGTTGAGCGTGGCGTTGAGCGCCGGGATGTCATGGACGGTCATAGAAAAAGTTGAGAAATGGAATATCTAATCACAGAAAGGGCGGAGTAAACAGAAAATCCTGATTCCCCTCAGGTGATCCACGCTTGTTGGCTCTTGCGTCTTCTGATTGGGCTTTTTCTTCATTTTGTCGCTTTGAAGTTGTAGACTTGTGACTCGAATTTTTCTGCGCTGCTAGTCTGTGTGACGGTCGCTTGGAATTCAGCAGGCCAGTCTTGCTCTGTAAATTGGAACACGAGGGTTTCTTTCGTCTTCTCACTCCAAGGCACCAAAAATCGGATTTCTTTCGGCACTTGCTGCAAGAGCACCATGTCGAGCTTCACACCATGAGAAAAATCGTGCGGGAAATTCGGATCGAGTATGAATGCGACTCCGGTGATCTTCTCTCCGTCTTTCTTCAACTCGAAACCGATACCGGGCTTGTCGCCATTGTCCTCAGACGCCCGCCAGACTCGCGAGCGATCGTGCTGGCAGCCCAGTAGCGCCACAAGCAGTAAGAATGATAGGAGAAGCCGGGGCATTCTTTGCCAAACAGTGTGAACTAGGCTGTCTTTGGCTTTAGGCATGCCGGGAGTCTGGTTCAAAAGTTGAACGAAACTCCAGCCCAGATTCAAACTGACCCACTACCGAATCTTCGGTAGTAAGTTTGATCCGGATTCAACGTGAAATACGTGGTCAAAAAAACAGCCGGTCGGCAACGAGGGCGGCAAGCTGGAGCGGGAGCCAGAGGATGGAGGCAAGGAAAAGCTTGCGCGCTGCGGCGTCGCGGGTGTCGGGGCGGAGGAAGGCCAAGGCCCGCAGCGTAAACCACGCGCCGAGCAGCAGCGTCGCACCAAGGTAGCACTTGCCGGCGACCGGCCGGCCGGCTTCATGGAGGAAGGCCGGCAGCGTGCTCACGACAACCAGCGCGAATGTGTTGAGCAGCGCCCAGCGGGCGACGCGTCCGCCCTCGGCATCGCGCACGGGCAGGAAAGGAAAATTGACCCGCGCATAGTCACCGCGATGCGTCCACGCCACGGCCATGAAGTGCGGGATCTGCCAGAAAAACAGGATGCCGAACAGGACCCAACCCAGCGGGCCGACCCCGTTGGTCGCCGCGGCCCAGCCGATGAGGGGGGGAAACGCACCCGCCACTGCGCCCAGCTCAACGCTCCAGCGCGAGTGGCGCTTGGCCGGCGTGTAGCACGCGAGGTAGGAGACGATGGTCAGCAGCGCAAACAGCGCGGCGAGGCGCTCGACCGGGACGTGAAATTGCCCGGGCGTCACCACCAGCGGCCCGCCCAGCCGAAAAAGTGCGACCAGCCCCCCGATGCAGAGCAGCCAGCCGAGCACAAAGGCCGACCCGCCCGTGATTTTGCCGGCCGGGATGGGGCGGTCAGCGGTGCGGTGCATCCGTGCGTCGGTATCCCGCTCCATCCACTGGTTGAGCGCGGCGACACCCCCGGCGCATGCGCCCGTGCCGAGCAGCAGCAGGCCAAACCGCTCCGCGTCCCAGGCCGGCCGTGCGGCAAACCAGCCCACGAGAGTCGTCAACACCGAGAGCAGGCTCAGGCGCGGCTTCGTCAGCTCGAGGTAATCGGCGAAGCGGGCCTTGGCTGTGGCCGGTGCGCCCGGTGCGGAAATGGTCGCGGTATCACTCATGCGCAAAGGAGGCGGTGGTTCCGTTGGGCACGGTCCCATCGGACCTTGCGGCGGCTTTGCTTTCAATGCTTGCACGATGCGCCCACCAAGTCAGGCCAAACGCAGTCGCCAGGGTGCACGCGCCGACGACCACATGCGCGGTGGTGATGTAGGGCTCGCGCAACCTCCAGATGGCAAAAGCGCCGAGCGTGATTTGCAAAGCCACCAGTGCGACGAGCAGGCCGGCGGCGAGCTTCAGGCCCGGCCCGGCCAGGCGGTCGCGCCAGATGCCGGCCGCCAGCGCCGGCAGCGCCACCGCGAGCAGCCCCGCCATGATGCGCGTATGAGTGAACTGAATCGCGACCGAAAAATTCCAGCTCGGTGGCAGCAGGCCGCCCGTGCTGGACGCAGCGGGAAAAGTCGGAATCGCCAGCCAGGCAAAGCTGTGCCGCATGACGGCGGCGACGGCGAGCTGGACGAGCAGCAGCCCGCAGGCCAGCACGCCAAGCCGGCGGACCCCACGGCCGGCCGTTTCCGTCATCCCGCCCTCACACCAGGCCCGCGACAGGCTGAGCGCCAGCGCGAGGAGCGTGCAGACGTAAATCTGGGCCAGCACGGCGTGCAGCATGGCGAACAGCCGGCCCACACTGGGCGTAAGCAAGTTGAGATGCTGCTCGTCCAGCAGCACGCGCAGCCCGCCCACGAGCGCCTGCGCCAGCACCAACCCCACGGCAAAGACCGCCAGCTGCCTCACCCAGCCCCGCGCCTCGGCCCGCCAGACCCAGACCGCAAGGGCGATCGTGATGAGGCTCATCAGCGCCGCGCTCAGGCGGTGCGAATGCTCAGCAAACTTGTCGAGCTCCGAAAGCCAGCCTGTGGGGTTGAGCGAGCCGTCGGAAAGCGGCCAGCTTTTGAACACCATGCCCGCCCCGATGGTCGTGGTGAACGCCCCCAGCATCACCAGCACGAACACCCAGGCGCCACCGATGGCCGCAAACCACGCGAGCGCCGGCTGGTAGGCGGCGGTGCGGCGGGAGAGGGCGGAGGTGCGGGACAGGCTCATGGGCGGTCGTGGTGCGGTGGCGAAGGGCCGACACTACTGCGCGCAATGGCTTTGACAATTTTTTCCTTGAGGCGAAACCGTAGGGCATGAAAGCCCAGTTGCTCCCTCCGGCTGCCCTGCTCGTCGCCCTGCTCGTCGCCCTGCCGGCCTGCCGGCGCACCACTCCGGTGGCCGCCCCGGCCCCGGCGGAGAAACACTACCCTCTCACTGGCGAGGTCGTGCAGGTGGATACTGCGCGCAAAATCCTCCGCGTGCACCACGATGCCGTTGCGGACTATATGCAGGAGATGACGATGGAGTTTTCGGTCTCCGCCGCCGACGCGGCCGTCGCGAAGGAAGGCGGGCGGATCCGTGCCCAGCTGTATCCCGACGGCCCACAGGGTCCGCGCCTCAAACAAATCTGGCCCGTGGATCCGGTCGCCGAGGCGGCGGTCGCCGCCGCGACGA
>JBAXLL010000106.1:0-6358 GCA_037134835.1 Verrucomicrobiota bacterium | reverse complement strand
CCTCCACCGTGCGCGCCCCGGCGGTACGCCTGGCCTCCGCGGCAGTGGCCAGGGTCTTAAGCTGCGTTTCCAGCGTAATGGCGACGGGCTTAATGGTCGCTGGTATGGCGGATCCCGTAACGGCCGCATCTTGCCGACCGCACCCGACCAAACAAACCAGCGCCAAGACCGAGCTCAACGCACCGATGACGGATCCCCGGCTCATTTTTTCAAGGCCTTGACCACCGCAGCCTCCAAGGCCGCACCACGTAGTTCCTTGCCGATGATCTTGCCGTCCCGGTCCAACAGATACGCGGCGGGTATGGCGTGGACGCCATATTGGACCGCGAGCACGGTCTCCCAGTATTTGCCGTCGTAAAACTGTGGCCACGGCATCTCGTTTTTCTTAAGGAAGGCGATGAGCTTGTCCTTGTCCCCCTCACGGTCAAGGCTCACGCCCGCGATCTCGAAGCCCTCTGCATGGTGCTTTTTGTAGGTGGCGATAACATTGGGCAACTCCTCCACGCATGGGCCGCACCATGTCGCCCAAAAGTCCACGAGCACGACCTTACCTTTGAAGCGATCGAGTGAAAACGGCTGACCGTTGAGGTCTTTCAAGGTCTTGTCCGCAAACGCGGGGAACATGACCCCGGGCTTGAGCGAGCGGGCGACCTTGGTGGCTTCAGCCTGCTGCTCGATCGCCTTAATCGCATTGTCCACTTCCTTGGCCAGCGGGCTGGCGGGAAAATCGGCCTTGAATCTTTTGAAAAGGGCGACGGCTTTCTCGGGCTCCTCAATTACGTCCACATAAATCTGCGCCTTCATCATGAGGATGTCGGCCACCGTCTCGTCCGGCCCGCCCTTGTTCACGGCGAACAGCGTGTCGAGCTGGCCGAGCTCTCCGGCCAGCTCAGCCTCGGCATGCACCCCGGCGTCGAGCTTGGCCGTCACCTGCTTGGCGATGGCGGCGAGCTGCTGCTCGACCGACGGCCGGGCCAACAGGGGGGGAACGGCGGCGGCAGGTAGGGTGCCAACGGCCAGCGCGAAGGCGACCAAGACCGGGATCAGAAAACTTTTCATACCCCAGAAACTGTGGCCGAAATGCGCCGGGTCGCAACCTGAAAGACGCCGACCGCGCTGCCGGCGGGCTTGCGACCGGGACTGCGGCCTGGTTGGCTGGGCGCATGGGCGATCTTAAATCCAAAGGCCTGATCGTGCTCAAGGGCTGGATGTTTTTTTTGGTCGCGGTGCTGGCCGGCATCGGTCTGCTGCTGCGCGATCCGTCGTGGCAAACCGCCGGGCTCGTCGCCACGCTCGCATGGGCGGCGGCGCGATTTTACTACTTCTTGTTTTACGTGCTGGAAAAATATGTGGATCCTGAGCTGCGCTACGCCGGCGTGCTCGACCAATTGAAGGCGCTGCTGCGCCGGAGGCGGAAGCCGTGAGACCACGGGCGGAATTGCAACCACGGATGCACCCCGATTGATTCGATCACCAGAGCCTGAATTTTTACCGACAGCCCCGAAAATCACGAAAGCCAAACCCAGCCCAGTGTCTGCTTTCTTCGCTTCTTTGCGTGCGTTGCGTTGATATTATAAACCGGGTTGGGATCGGCCTGCGAAAACTAGCGTCCTATGTCGCGCGGAGGAGCAGATAGTAGGGCTGGTTGGCGAGGTTGGCGGTCAAACCGGGAAATAGCGCGGGCACATCGGCGCCGTGGTTCAGCTCGAAATAATACGTCAGATGATAGGGCGAGTTGGCATATTCGGCGGGAATGGTCGCGCGGAAGCCGGAGCCGTCGCGTGCCGTTGGAGCGGACTGCCAAAGTTCGGCTTGGTTGGCGTGGCGGTAGTGCAACGTCGCCTCCTTCGGCACCGGCTGTCCGGCGGCGGGCGTGAGCGTGAGCACAACGGGCAGGCCGGGACGGAACGAGGCGGGCGGCGTGTGCGTCACGCCGGGGGCGGGGCGTGTCGGCGCGCCGGTCTGCACGAGCTTGATGAGCGCGGCAGTTTTTTCCGGCGTGGGGTTGGCCGCCGTCGTCGGGGCGGTCTTGGCCAGCATCGCGGCGATGTCCTCGTCAATCCGGGCGATGCGATCCGACCAATGGCCGTGCTGATACCACGCGTCGCCCCAGGACAGGTCGGCGACATAGGCGCCTTTGGTGGCGTCTGCAATTTGCGCCCAAGCGGCGCGCGCGGCCTTGTAGGATTGCACCGCCGCATCCAACGCAGCGCGGTCGCCGGTGCGCTCGAAGAGACGATACAGCACTCCGGCCCGGAATTTTTGCGCGAAAAAGCGGCCAAGGCCGCCCAAGGCGAGCACGTCTGCCTGACAACGTTGGATGTTGCGGGCTTGATCGCCGATCGGGCTGCCGAATACGCTTCCCATGACACGGGCGGATTCTTCCAAGTCCTCCAGCCATTGCGCGACCTCGACCGGTGAGTATTTCACGCTGGCCGTGCCTTTGAGCAGGTCGTCGGCGTAGTCGTCCACGCGGTAGAAGAGCTGCGGATCAAGCGGGCTGACGCCGCCGAAACGCTTGGGGTCGGCCGAGTCGCTGAACGGCGCGGGGCCCGACACGTTCACGATGGACATGTTCACATACAACTCGGGCCAATACATGTTGTTCGAGGCCGACACGAGATGGGCGTTCGTGACGAGCGGCAGGATGCGGCTGGCCGCGCCGAGTGAACGTTCGACGATTGACGATATGCCGTTGCCGTAGTCGGCGCGCAACTGGCGCTGCCAGACGTCCGGCTTCGTGTCGGGGTTGTAAAACATCCGGCCCCAGAGACGGTAGCCGTAGCGAAATTTTTCGTGGTCGCCACCAGGCGCGCGCAGCGTGGTGTCGGCATAGCCGTCACGTCCACCAGGCAGGCCAGAGCCTTTGCGGCCCTTGAAGGACAGCGGGTCAAAAATCTCCACACCCTCCGTGCCGCCGAACGAGCCGGCGCGCGCGTAGGCGGCGGCAAACACCGGATCGCCCCACATGAGCAGGCGTTGCGTGCCGGGCCAAATGCGGTGGTAGAGGCCGTATTTGCGGCCGGCGGCGATGAGGTCGGCGTAGCCGTAGCGCGTGAAGCTGCGCGCGCCCTCGCTCACTGCGTATTGCGACGTGCCGGGCCGGCCAGTGGGCATTTCCTTCTGGCGGATGGCGGCCTGATGGTAGGGCAGGCCCATGTGTTCGGCGGAGAACTTGGGCGCAATGCTGACGGGCAGGCCGGTGCTCATCGCCGCGTCAATCGTGGGCTGGTCAATGCCCTTGGCGTGCAGGTCGAGGATGGGTCGGCGCCCGCTGAGCGTGAGGCCGCTGAAAATAATCTTCCACAAGTCGTAGTTGCCCTCCGGCACGCCGCTTTCGCCGTGGATGCGGAAGGTGACGCCGGTGATGTTGGGGCACGCCTTGAGGATGAGCGCGAGCGCGTCGCGGCAATACGGCGCCTGCGTCTGCGCGGTGAGGCCGGTGATGAGGTGGTTGGCGTTGGGGCTGTTGGGCCACTCGAAGGAATGCGTCCACAGGCCCATGAAAAAATCCAGCCCGCGCGCGGCGGCCTCGTCGGTGATAAAGCGGAGCATGGCGAGGTTGGCGTCGCGCTCGGCGTCGGTGAGATTGGTCGCGCGCACGTCGTAGCCCGGCACCTTGACGAGAAACGGATAGGTGAAATGCAGGTAGCCCTCGCGCAGGCCGAGGCCGCCCTCATAGCCGCCGTCGTAGCCGAGGCCAAAGGAAAGGTTGAGGCGGTTGAAGCGATGCGCCGCGAGCATCGAGAGGTAGCTCGTCCAGAAAGCGCGATCGTTGAACCAACCCTTGTCCTCGGTCTCGCTGACGACCAGCCGGATCACGCTGCGAATGGCGTTGGCCGGACGTTCGGCGACGGCCTGGGCGGGGCGCAACGCAGCGAGCGGGTTGTCGCTGAGCGTGACGTTGTCGGCAATTTCCGTCAGCGCATAGGACAGGCCGCGCGCGTCCCGGCCCTGGGCCAGCAGTGCCTCCCGCGTACCCAGCCGGCCGGGTGCGATGGCGAGCGCCTCGGCCGCGTCAGGCAGGGCGACACGAAAGTCGCTCACCAAGGTCGCGGCCGCCACACCGCCGGATGCGACCACGCAAAAATCGTCCGGCCGCGCCTCGTCCGGCCGTGCGACCAGACGCACGTCGAAACCCCGCGCGGCGAGCGCCAAGCGCAACTGCTCCGTCGCCCATTGCACGGGCTTGGCCGATGCCACGGCATCGGCGGGATCGCGGATGATGGCTACACCCCGGCCGGCACCCGCGGCCGGCAGGTTGGTGGTGGCTGCGCGGGCAGGCAGCACGCCGGCAGCAACATAGGCGGCGGTGGCTGCGCCCGTTTGGGTGAGAAATTCGCGTCGGTTCAGATTCATGGCGGGGTTGGGGATTTGGTCCGCGTATCGCAGACCAAATTTTCATCCACCGCAACTACGGAGGTAACCGAAAGTCACGCCTTCCGTATCAGCCCACATTCCAAAAATATGCCGGAGAGCCCTCATCCCGCCTGCATCAAGCACACCGCGCTACGGCCGGACCGGCACAGCGTAGTCGCCCTCCGCGGGTGGGACGGCGCGGTCGAGGATGGTGGTCGAACTCGGTTCCAGATCGGCGGTCATCAGCAAAGTGGCCAACCTGCTTTGCAATTCCTGCAATAGAACGACGTGGGTGTTCTTTTCCCGGAGCAACTTGTCGTACTTAATGGACTGTTCGTCGAGTTTCTGGACTTCCTCTGTGGCCTTTTTTACCAATTCCTTGGTGGCCTCCAAATTGTCCCGCAGGTTGTTCTCATTGGAACGGACCAGCTCCACCGCATTGTCCACCGCTTTCTTCAGCTCCTGCTCCGTCGCGGCGCGCCCATCTTTTTGCTTTTTCACCTCGGGTGCCAAATCCCCGTATTGGGTCACCAACTTTGTGATTTCAATGTTGGCGCTGGCAATTTCCGCCTTCAGACTAGTAATGGCTTGGGTCGACATGAATGGCAGTCCCGTCAAATCGCGCCCCTCTCTGAGATACTGTTCAACTTGGGTGCGGAAGATGATGGCCCGGTTCAGCTCGACCTGCTGTTCATCGAGCTTGCTCGTCATGGCGCTGTGGGTTCTCCTCACGCTATCGCTTCGCTCGTTCAAGGAGACGTTCCCGCTCGTCTTTTTGAACTCATCAATCGCGTTCTCGGTGTCGGCGACCTTTTTTTGCTCTTCCTGCACCCGCAGCTTTAAGTCTGCGGCCACCCTGCTGTCATTCTTGTTCGCGATGGCCATCTTGTGCTCCAGATATGCGTCGGCATAATAATTCGCGACCTTGGCCGCGATGAGGCGATCGGGGTGCCGGTATTGGATGATGATAACACGGCTCTGACCCTGAGTGATTACCCTGCGGTTTTGCAACAGAACCTCCACCAGGACCTCCACCTTCGGAGTGTCGCTGCTGTAGGGGGCCACGAAGGAACGGCCGTCATATCCGCCATCTGCTCTGAGTCGGTCGGCCACCCGCGTGGCGACCGCGCGGCTCTCAATGATCTTCACAATGGTATCCCTATCTTCGGTGCCTGCAGCCGTGGGGGGCTGGTTGGCGGGCCGCCCAAATACGAGCGTCGTCTCGGCCTGATACAGCTTGCCAGACGAGGCCGGAACACATGCGGCGGCGAACAGCGCCAGCAAGACGGCGACATACAGCCCGCTCGCGGCGAGCACGGCCCCGGCAAATGGCAAGGTGCGCACGCCACGCGCAGGCGTGAAGCCGAGCAGGCGGCGCACGCGGGCGAGCAGCTCGCCATCGCCCGACGCGGCGAGCGCGAGCGAACCGGTGCTGCGTGCGGCCTCCAGCGTGGCGAGCGCGCGGGCATAGTCCACCGCATCTCCGGTCACGCCGACGGCAATGTCGTCGCAGGCGTTTTCACGCTCGGCGCGGATGCGGCGGTTGATGGCATAGATCGCCGGGTGGTAGAAAAAGAGCGCCTCTGCCACCGCCTGAACGAGGTTGACCAGAAAATCGTGACGGCGGATATGCGCGAGTTCGTGCGCCAGCAGCGCATCAAGCTGCGCGGGAGCCAAACCAGCGAGCATCGCCGCCGGCACGAGTACGACGGGCCGCACCCAGCCGACCACGGTTGGGACATCCACGGCAGCGGACAGCCCCGCGCACATCGCACGGCGCAGGCCCAGCCCAAAGGCCAGCTCGCTGAGCCGCACCTCGACCGCCCGGGGCAGCGGCGCATAAAGCGAACGCGCCAGCCCGCGCACGCGCCGGTACGCGGTGATCTTGTGCTTGGCTGCATCCGCCACGGCGGCCCGGCCCGGC
Organism: Verrucomicrobiota bacterium; assembly: GCA_037134835.1. Classification (GTDB taxonomy): domain Bacteria; phylum Verrucomicrobiota; class Verrucomicrobiia; order Opitutales; family Opitutaceae; genus CAIYUN01. Next base: position 75 of record JBAXLL010000106.1, on the reverse strand, counting down.
GCGCGCGTGAAGCGCGAGACATCGTAGGGGTACAGATATTCCTTGCAGGCGCCCAGCTTCACGCACGCCTTAACC
>JBAXLL010000105.1:0-6392 GCA_037134835.1 Verrucomicrobiota bacterium | reverse complement strand
GCCGACGATCTCGGCGCTGATTGACCACGGCAAGCAGCCCAGAAATCCCGACTCGCGTCCGCCGCAACCGGCGGTGCCACCAGCTAGGCCGGCCGCCGCGCGGTTGATTGACCACGGGAAAGTTTAGCGGACGGGCAACGGCGAAATGGGAGACCCCTCCGCCGAGCCCGAGGCCGTGCGCGAAACCGCTTGGCACGCGACGCGCGGAGCCTTTTGGTTCTGCTTTAATGTCGAACCTCCAGCCTGCAGTTCTCGCGCTTGAAAACGGCACCGTCCTCCACGGACGGGCCTTTGGGGCTCCCGCGACGGTTGCGGGCGAGTGTGTTTTTAACACTTCGATGACCGGCTATCAGGAAATTCTCACCGACCCGTCCTATTACGGCCAGATCGTGACGATGACCGCGGTGCAGATCGGGAACTATGGAATCAACGACGAGGATGCCGAGGCCGCCGTGCCCAAGGCCAGCGGTTTCGTCGTGCGCGAGCTTTCCCCGGTGGTGAGTAACTGGCGCGCGAAGCTTCCGCTCGGCGACTGGCTGGCGCGGCATGGCATCCCAGGGATCAGCGAGGTAGACACGCGCGCCCTCACCAAACAGCTGCGCGTAACCGGCGCGATGAAATGCTGTCTCTCCACCCTACCAGTGAGTGACGCCGAGGCGGTGGCGCGCGCGCGCGGCGGACGCGACATGGCGGGCAGCGACTATGTGAAGGACACGACGTGTGGCGCGCCTTTTAGCTGGCGCAGCGACGACCCCGCCAACCACAACGCCCCATATCTCCCCGTGGGCACGACCTGTGGCGCGCTGACCGCGCCCGCGAAGCGGTTTCGTGTCGCCGCCTTCGACTTCGGCGCGAAACAGAGCATCTGGCGCAAGCTGGTGAACCACGGTTTTGACGTGCAGGTGTTTCCCGCCACGGCCACGCACGCCCAGGTGCGGGAGCACGCGCCCGACGGCGTGTTTCTCTCCAACGGCCCGGGCGATCCTGCGGCGCTGCCCTACATTCACCAGACGGTCACCGCGCTGCTGCCGGACTTTCCGATCTTCGGCATCTGCCTCGGGCACCAGATGCTCACGCATGCGCTTGGCGGCACGACGTTCAAGCTCAAGTTTGGCCACCGCGGCGGCAACCAGCCGGTGAAAAACCTGGAGAACGGGAAAGTTTCCATCACCGCGCAGAACCACGGTTTTGCCACCGACCCGAAATCGCTGGCAAAAACCGGGGCGATCGTGACCGAGGTCAACCTCAACGATGGCACCGTCGAGGGCCTGCGCCACTCCCGGCTGCCCATTTTCAGCGTGCAATACCACCCCGAAGCAGCCCCCGGTCCGAACGACGCCGACCCGCTGTTCACGGATTTTTACCGGATGGTAGAGGCGCGCAAGGCCGGCAGGATTTGAGAGGGAGACCGCTTCCGGGTATCACCCACCAACGCTCCGCCGCCATGAAGACCTTGGAAATGTTCCAGCCCAAGTGGAACCATGCGGAGGAGAAAATCGCGCTGAAGGCTGTGGCCATGATCACGAACCTTCGGGTGCTGGCGCGGATCGCCAGCACCGGACGCCATTTTGGGGTGCGGGAAATTGCGGTCGAAAAACTGACGGACGAAAAATTGCTCGCCGAGGTGGCGAAGCACCGCGTCCAAAGCACCGACGACTGGGAGATCGGCAAGACCGCCGCGAGAAAGCTGACCGACCAAGGACGGCTCGCGGAGGTCGCAGCGCAGGCGAGCGACAAGTTTGTCCGCAAAGTCGCAGTGCTGAAACTGACCGACCAAGCGTTGCTGGCGGCGGTCGCCAAGCAGCCCACCGAGGGGGAAATCCGGGCGGTGCTGATCGAACGGCTCACCGAGCCGGCCTTGCTCGCCGAGGTGACCCGCCATGCGGCCAGCGACGGGCTGCGGTTTGCGTTGGTGCAGAAACTGGACGACCAGGCCGTGCTGGCGGACATCGCCCGAGGGGATCACGATTGGAACATCCGCAAGGCGGCGGTCGAAAAACTGACCGATCAGGCGGCGCTCGGCACGGTGGCGAAACAAGACCGCGACCGGGATGTGCGGGCGGCGGCGTTGCGCAGGCTGACCGACCAGCCGGCGCTGGCGGCGGTCGCGACGGGCGACGACGAAAAAGAACTGCGCACCGAAGCCCTGCGCAAAATTGACGACCAAAATGCGCTGACGACGGTCGCGACGAAAACCCAGCACCGCGAGACCCGGGTGGCGGCGGTCGAAAAACTGACCGACCAGGCGGCGCTGGCGGCCGTAGCCAAGGAAGACAGCGACGCCTTTATCCGGGCCCTGGCACTCCAGCGCCTGGACGACCAGCGAACGCTCGCGCTGGTCGCCGGCAACGATTCGGATGGGGAGGTCCGACGGACCGCGCTGGCGCGGCTCATCGACGAGCGGGCCCTCGCGACCATCAGCACCGGCGACAGCGACCGAAGCCTGCGAGAGATGGCGGCCCGCAGGCTGGCGGAGCAGACGATCCTCACGGCCGCCACCGCGGCCGGGCTGGCGCCAAAGCCGGCGGGGGACCAAGTGAAAGAGCTGCGGCCGACCGCGCAGACCGTCATGGCCGCGCTCAGGCAAGGTAGCGGACAGCCGCTGGCCGGGCCCATGGGCCGGTGGCTGACGGAGCAATTTGTAATCGCCGTGCTGGGCAGCCGGTCGGGCGACAAGGCGGTGCGCACGGCGGCCATCCGCGGTCTCACTGAGCCGGGGGCGCTGGTCGCGGTGGTGCAGGGAGCCGAGGACCAGGAGACGCGCCGGCTGGCGATAGAGCGTTTGGTCAAATGGGAAGATGGCCATCGCTACCGGGGCGCGACCCGGGAAGACGCGGTGCGCGATTTCGATTATCTCTGCGGTCTGGTGAGGGATGCGCGGGAACTCGGCCGGCCGCCGGGCGGGCGCCACGGCCACGAAGTCCTGCGCTGGAGCTGGGCCAAGGATGGCCGGCACCATTACGAAGTGATGATGACCTGCAGCCATGCGCCGCGTGGACAAGGCGGAACCGGCACCCCGGCTTTGGACTCTGCCGGGGTGCATGGGCGCGAAATTGCCGATTTTGCCCGGCGCAAGCTCCGCGCGCAAAACGTCGAACTGATGGCGACCGAAGACTACCGCCGCATATTCCTGATCGGCGGGCTGCAACTGGACGACTATTTCCGCCTGGAGCCGGTGGAGTAAATCCCGGGAGCCGGCCGGTCCGGCGACCGATCAAAAGCCCCCATGCCATCGTTGCAGGCCTTTCCCGCCAGAAAGTTTGACACATCCGTGGGCGCGCGGCGGCCATTTTGGCCGGAAGGTGGAACGGCAAAAAGCGGCAACGCCCGGCCCGGACGCCGGTTAATCCGGGGCAGGCGCGTCATCATGGGCGCCGCCCTTGGCCTGCTCCTGCTGGCCGGGTGTACCACGCCGGTGCCGTCCTACCGGCAGGTAGATCAGGACGCGCCGGACTTCAAGGCGGCGGTGGGCACCGAGGCCGTGCGCCTGCTGGCGGCCGGACAGTCCGCCCGGCGGGCAGAACGAACCGCCGTCGAGCAAGTCACCGCACAGTTCATCGCGGCGGAGGCGAAGCGACGGACCGAACTGGTGGCGCCGCTCGTCCGCGCGCTGGGCGCACGGGAGCAGCCGCAGGGTTGCTGGGCCTACACCCTCACGTCCATCATCACCACCGATGGCAAACCCACGGAGGAGATCGCCACCTTCGATCCCTCCCGGTCCGAAGACGGGCAGTGGACCTTGGTCAGCCGGGATGGCCGGCCTCCTGATGAGAAAACCCAGGCCAAGTTTCGGGAGAAAAAGCAGAGCGAGGCCAAAAAACGAAAAGAAACCCCCAACCCGCTGGCCGATATTTTTCCGAATGACCGCCAGCGCATGGAGAAAGCGGCGCTGCTCGACCAGATGGATGTCACCACCGCCACCGGCACGACGACATTTGCCTTCAAGCAGGGCAAAATAAGTGTGCCTCTGCTGGCCAGCATGGATTCGGCCCGTATCGCCTATGAGGTGGAAAATGACACCGGGATCCTGCGGCGCCAGACGCTGGGCCTCACGGGGCTGTCTGTGCTGGCGGGGAGCTTAAAAATCGACCACCTCGAGTTCGCGATCCACTATGCGGACATGGTCCCGGAGCAGCCGCCGTTTGCGGCCGACATCAAGGCGAGCTTCCGCGGACGGCTGCTGTTCAAGAGCACGGGTGAGGTGGCCGTGAAAATGACATTTTCCGACTACCATCAGGTTGAATGCCACGAGGACCGGCCGGCAGTCAAAATGGGCCCACTGGAAGTGATCGAACTTTTGCCCCCCACGCCATGAGGCGGAGCGGCTCCGGCGGCCTTGCATTTGCAGCCCATGGCGCTAAGACCACATGGTCGCCAGCCACCCCGATTCGTCGCGGGGGTGAAGGGAGCGGCACCATTTTTGTCGCATGGAAAAAATCTTCGATCTCCAACGGCTGCTGACGGGTTTCGTCGCGCTGATCGCGATTTTCTGGCCATTGGAGCGTTTTTTTCCGCTCGTGCGGCGGGATTTCTGGCGGCGACCCGGCGCGTGGGCGGACGTGCTCCATTTTTTCATCAGCAGCGCGATTCGCAAGGTGCTCGTGGTGGTCGCCTTGGTCATGCTCACCTACTGGCTGGGCTTTCTCGTCTACCCGCCGCTCCAACACTGGCTGACCGCGCTCCCGCATGGGCTGCAGTTTTTCATCGCCGTCTTCGTGGAAGACGTGGGTGCCTATTGGGGCCACCGTTGGGCGCACAGCGTGCCCTGGCTCTGGCGCTTTCACGCGGTGCATCACTCCAGTGAACACCTGGACTGGCTGGCCGCGTCGCGCGTGCATCCCATGGACCAGACGTTTATTCGCTGCTGTGGCATCCTGCCGGTATATCTGCTCGGGTTCACGCAGGAGACGTTTGGCTTCCTCATTATTTTCGGCGGGCTGCTCGCCATTTTCGTGCATGCCAACGTCCACTGGCGTTTTGGCTGGCTGGAGTGGCTGGTGCCGACCCCGGCGTTTCACCACTGGCACCACGCCAACGAAGAGCCGCAGGCCGCGAGCAAAAATCTCGCAGGCACCCTGCCGTTCACCGACTGGCTCTTTGGCACGCTGCATCTGCCGAAACGGATGCCGGCGCGCTACGGGATAGACGGGCCGATGCCGCCGGGCTATACGGGCCAGCTCGTCCAGCCATTCAGCCGGCCAAAACCCCCGCCGAAGGCACGGGCCTAAAATTAGGACACTACCCCCGCCAAACCACCCTTGACACTTCCGGCGGGGTCGGACACTTCAGTCACCCCTTAAACCAGCCCTAAACGATGCAACCTACTTTCCGCCCGCACCGCAAGAAGCGCGCCCGCAAGATCGGCTTCCGCGCCCGCAAATCCACCCGTGGTGGCCGCAAGGTCCTCGCCAACCGCCGCCGCAAGGGCCGCAAGCGGCTCACCGTCGTCTGAGTACCGGCCGCTGCCGCGACCTTTTCCGGCCTGCCGTTTCTCCGCCATGCGCTTCCGCGCCGAGCAACATCTGCGGCGTCAACTGGACTTCCAGCGCCTGCGCGCGGAGGGACGGCGTTTCGACTGCGGGGCGTTCACGCTGTGGCATCTGGCGCGGCCGGAAACCGAGCCGGGCGTGGCGCGGGTGGGTGTGGTCGCCTCGCGGGCCGCCGTGGGCGATGCCGTCCGGCGCAACCGCGCCAAGCGCCGCATGCGCGAAATGTTTCGCCGCCACCAAGGGCTCACCGCGCCCGGCCATGACCTGATGCTCGTCGCGCGCCGGGCCATCAACCAGCTGGAAATGGTTGCGCTGGAGCAAAAATTCGCCGACGCCTGCCGCAAAATTTTTCCGCCAGCGCCGGGTTCGTCCACCGCATGAGCCGCCGTCTCTTACGCTGCGCCCGCCGTGCAAACCGTCTTCCGGCGGACGCGTTGCTCGCGCTGGTGTGGCTTTACCAACGAACGCTGGCGCCGGCGCTGCCGGCGCTGTTCGGGCCGGCGTGCGGCTGCCGGTTTCACCCGACGTGTTCGCATTACGCCGCAGACGCCGTACGGGCGCATGGCGCGTTGGCGGGCGTGTGGCTGGCCGCACGGCGGCTGGCGCGCTGCCACCCGCTGGGCACGGGCGGGCTGGACCCGGTGCCGCAGTCGCGCCGGCCTCACTGTATCCGTGCCCGCAGTTGATCAGCGCCCTTTTCATGGATAAAAACAAAATCATCGGCTCGGCCCTGCTCGTGGCGGCATTTGCGTGCCTGTTCCTGCTTTCGCCGCGGCCGCAGCCTGCGGTGGCGACTCCCGTGCCGCCGGCCGGCCAGCCGGTGACCGCCGACGCCACACGGCCTGCAGCCACCGGCAACCCGGCGGCGGCCCCGGCTGCGAGCGTCCCCGCAGCGGCGACGCC
>JBAXLL010000104.1:0-6415 GCA_037134835.1 Verrucomicrobiota bacterium | reverse complement strand
CCCGCCACACCAGCGGCTCCTACACCCGGGGCTCCGGCGGTCGCCAGTGCCACGCCCCCGGCGGCTCCGCCCGCCGGCGGCCCACCCGCGCCCGGTGGACGCGGCGGCGGCCGTGGTGGACGCGGCGGCGGCGGCCCGTCGTTCCTCGATCTCATTGTCGTAGGGCGTTGAGTTCTCCACAAGGAGAGATGCGGGCAACCCGGCTGGCGCTCCCGCAGGCGGCGGGGCCGGCGGGAAATAAAACTACCGGTGATACCGTTGCGTAACATCTCCGTAACTTTGGGTTTGGTATCTTCCAGTTGCCGGCTGGTTCACCAGCGAAATCAGCCGGCAATCCTCCCACCTTAAAAATGAGATTTCTTCAAACTCCCCGTCGTCTCGGGCTAATGCTCGCCGCGATGATGCTGACCGCTGGAAGCGCCCGCGCCGATCTGGTGCTTGAGACCGAAACCGCCCGCCTTGGCGAAAAAGGCACTGGCACCATCGGCAACGCGGTTCAAATCGAGCGCGACAGCAGTGGTTACACTTTGCGCACCCTCACCGCCTTCGAATTTGTCCCCTTTGACCGGCTCGAAGTCCTCATCGAACCTTTTTTTTATGAGGAGCAGCATCCCAAAGGCGGCCCGGTTGTCCGAGGCCGGGGGGATACCGAGCTCACTTTTTCCTATATCGCCTTCGAGGAGCAAGGCCCTCGTCCGGAGATCGTCTTCGCCTTCAAGACCAAGCTTCCCACCGCCAGCTCCGCCATCGGCACCGGCAAGTATGACTTCACCGGCTATCTCGTGCTCGGAAAAAAAATCGGCGAATGGGATTTTAACGGCAACATCGCCTTTGAGACCTTTGGTTCCCCGGTCGGCACGCAGCTGAAGAACCAGTTGATCCTGGATCTTTCCGCCGACCGCCAGATCAGCAAAACATGGAGTGTCTATGCCGAAACTTTCGGCAACAGCTCGCCCGAGGCCGGCATTAATCGCACGATCGCCGCCGCCATCGGGCTGGAGCATGATTTCGCCGCGCATTTCAATGCGTTCAGCAGCCTCGGGTTTGACACCGAACCATCTCACCACCTTTCGGGTGGGCCTCAATTACACTTGGTAGGCGGCGCGTAACAACGTGACAGCCGCGCCGTCTCCACCCAACCTGCATCTCATGCCCGTCGCTTCCGTCTTCTCCCCCCGCCGCCTTCCGCTTGCCCTCGTCAGCTGCGCCATCCTAACCCTCGTCGGCTGCGCGCACCACGACTACGCCGTCTACGAGGCGAAGCCGATCGCACCGGAGAAAATTGCCGCCGCCTTCGACGCCCGCTCGCTTGACGACCCCGGCCTGCGCAAATTTCTGACGGAAAACCTGCACCGTGACTTCTCCACCGGGGCCAATGTCACCTGGGATTTCGAAAACCTCTGCTGGGTGGCATTTTATTTCAACCCGACACTCGACGTGGCCCGCGCGCAGTGGGAGACGGCCCGCGCCAGCATCAAGACCGCCGGCGAACGACCGAATCCGACGCTCACACTCACGCCCGGATTCAGCGCCAATCCCGGTGGCGCATCACCGTGGCTGCCGGCGCTCGGCGGCGACTTGATCATCGAAACCGCCGGCAAACGGGATCTTCGCGGTGAAACCGCACGGCTAAACGCCGAGGCGGCGCGGCAGACCGTCTTTGCCGCCGCCTGGCAGGTGCGCGGCGAGCTGAGGCGTGCGTTGCTTGAACTGTCGCTCGCCGAAAACCGCGCGACCCAGGCCCGCGCGGTGCTGGAGCCGCAGCAAAAAATTCTCGACCTGCTGGAACAGCGCCGTGCCGCCGGGGCCGGGACCGCCGCCGAAAGCGCCACCGCCCGGCTCGCACTCATCCGGGCCGAGGCCGCGCGAGCCGACGCGGAGCGGCAGGTTCCGCCCGCCCGCCAGCGCGCCGCCCTAGCCCTGGGCCTGCCCGCCGCCCGGCTCGCGCGACTGCCCACCCCGGAGCTCCGTGCGCCGGTCTCCCCCACCGAGCTTGCCGCCGCCCGCCGCCTGTCGCTGCAAAGCCGCGCCGATGTGCTCGCCGCACTCGCGCGCTACGCGGCCGCCGACTCTGCGCTCGCGCTCGAAATTGCGAAACAGCATCCCGACATCCACCTGGGCCCCGGTTACCAGTGGGACCAAGGCCAGAGCAAATGGACGCTCGGGCTCACGCTGGAGCTGCCACTATTCAACCGCAACGAGGGGGCCATCGCCGAGGCGGTCGCGCGCCGGCGCGAGGCCGCCGCCGAATTCACCGCGGCGCAGGCCCAGGTACTCGCCGAAATTGATGAGGCCGCCGCCGCACTCACCGCAGCCAGCGGACAAACCGTCAACCTCCGCCGGGTGCAGGCCGAACTGGAAAACCAGCGCACGGGTGTCGAGTCCCGCCTCAAAGCCGGTGTCGCCAGCCAGCTCGACCTCGAAACCGCAAGGCTCGAAACCACCGCCAGCGAGCAGGCGCTCGCCGAGGCCGCCAACCAAACCGCGCTCGCCGCGGGCCAGCTTGAGGATGCGTTGCAAATTCCCCTCGCCAACCTCGGCGGACTCGCCCCGGCGGAACAGCTGCAGCTCGTCGTCCCCATTGCCAAAAAATCACCATGAAAAAAATCATTCCCAGTCTGCTGGTCGGCGTGGTGCTCGGCGGTGGCGCGGCATGGGTCGTTCTGCACAAAACGGAGGCCGACGCCAAGCTGGAGGCCAAGCCCGCCGGCCCGGCGATCACCGCTGGCGGCGTGGCGGGCGCGAATCAGCGCACGCTCGGCTCGCCCATCGCCGCCACGCTCGCGCCCGAGGCGAAAGGCTTCGGCCGCGTGCTCGACGTCGGGCCGCTCGTCGCGGCGGAGGAGGAGATCAAGGCCGCGCGCGCGGTGGCCGACGGCTCGGCCAAGGAGTTCGCGCGCACGAAGGCACTCCACGACAACGGCGAGAACGCCTCGCAGGCGGCGGTGGATGCCGCCGAGGCCGCGTCGTTGCGCGACGCCGCGCTGCTCAGCGCCGCGCGCGCGAAGCTCGTCACGGCGTGGGGCCGAGCGCTCGCAGAGAAAGCCGATTTGGCGGCGCTTGTCCACTCGCTCGCGGTCGGCGAGGCGGCGCTGGCGCGGATTGATTTGCTGCCCGGCGACGCGCCGGAAAAAATCCCGGCGACCGCGCGCGTCAGCCCGCTCACGGGCGAGGGCGCGTTGCGCGAGGCCGAGGTGCTCGGCCCCGCGCCGGCCGCCGACCCGCAGGCGCAGGGCGTGAGCTACCTCGCGCTGCTGCGCGACGCTCCGCCCGCGCCGGGCACGGCGCTCCGCGCGACCCTCGCGGTGGCGGGCGAGCCGCAGAAAGTTTTGGTCGTGCCGCGCAGCGCGATCGTGCGGCACGAGGGCAAGGCCCTAGTGTTTGTCCAGACGGCCGACGGCGGCTTCCAATACCGCGCCGTCGAGGTCGCGCGCAACCTGCCCGACGGCGTGGCCATCACCGGCGACGTGGCCGAGGCGGACAAGATCATCGTGAGCGGCGCGCAGCAGTTGCTCGCCGACCAAATCCTCAAGTCGCTCGCCCCACCCGAAGAATAAGCGCCCATGCTCCAGGCCATCGTCCAGTTCTCGCTGCGGTTTCGCGGCATTGTCGTGGCGCTCGCGGCGCTGCTGCTGGGCTACGGCACCTATGTGGCGTCACGCGCGAAACTCGACGTGTTTCCCAATTTCGTGCCGCCCGAGGTCACGGTGCAGACCGAGTGCCCCGGCCTGTCCGCCGAGCAAGTGGAGACGCTCGTCACCCGGCCCGTCGAAAGCGCGGTCAACGGCCTCGGTAGTCAGGAGGCGTTGCGCTCCGAGTCCATCCAAGGGCTGTCGGTCATCACCATCGTTTTTAAGGAGGGGACGAACGTCCTCTCAGCGCGCCAAATGCTCGCCGAAAAGCTCGGCGAGACGGCGGGCAACCTGCCGGCGGGCGTTCACGCGCCGAAGATGTCGTCGCTCACCTCGGCGACGATGGACCTGCTCAAGATCGGACTGGTGAGCGACAAACTTACGCCGATGGAGCTGCGGACGTTCGCTGACTGGACGCTAAAGCCGCGCCTGCTCGCCGTGTCCGGTGTCGCCCAATGCAACATCTTCGGCGGCGAGATCCGCCAGTGGCAGGTGCAGGTCCACCCCGACCTACTTGTGGCGCACAACGTCACGCTGACGGACGTGCTCGCCGCCGCGCGGCTTGCGAGCGGCGTGCGCGGCGCTGGATTCATTGACACGCCCAACCAGCGCATCGTCATCCAGTCGGAGGGGCAGACACTCACCATCGCCGCGCTGGGCAACATCGTCGTCGCCACGAGCGCGGGCGGCGTGCCGGTGCGGCTGCGCGACGTGGCGACCGTCGCCGAGGGGGCGGAGCCGAAATTTGGCGACACGCTCATTATGGGCCGCGCCGGCGTGCTGATGACCATGCTCAGCCAATACGGCTCGAACACGATGGACGTGACCCGCGAGCTGGAGGCCGCGCTCGACGACCTGAAGCCCGTCTTCGCGCGCGAGGGCATCACGCTCTACGGCGCGCTGCACCGGCCGGCGACATTCATCGAGGCGTCGCTCAAAAACATCGGCCACTCGTTGCTGCTGGGCGCGGGGCTGGTGGCGTTCGTGCTGTTCTTGTTTCTCGGCAACGTCCGCACCGCGCTCATCTCGCTCACAGCGATCCCGCTGTCCTTGTTCGCCGCCATCACCGTGCTCGACCGGCTTGGCGTGACGCTCAACACCATCACGCTCGGCGGCCTCGCCATCGCGCTCGGCGAGGTGGTGGACGACTCGATCATTGACGTAGAGAACATCCTCCGCCGCCTGCGCGAGAACCGCGCCCGCGCGCAACCGAGATCGGCGATGGCGGTCATCCTCGGCGCGTCGCTCGAGGTGCGGAAGGCGGTCGTCTATGCCACGTTCATTGTCGCGCTCGTCTTCCTGCCCGTGCTCACGCTGACCGGCCTGCAGGGCAGTTTTTTCGCGCCGCTCGCGGCCTGCTACATCCTCGCGATCATGACCTCGCTGCTCGTCGCGCTCACGGTCACACCGGCACTGACGCTGATTTTCTTCTCGCAGGGTGCCCGCGACGCCGCAACGCCTTGGCTGCAACGCACGCTGCGCGCCGGTTACGAGAAAATCCTGCGCGCGGTCAACGCCGCGCCATGGCTGACGGTCGGCACGGTCTTCGCGCTGTGCGCGCTGGCGCTCTCGCGCTATTTTTCCCTCAGCGGCGACCTGATGCCGGAGTTTCGCGAGGGGCATTTCGTGCTAAGTGTGAATACCGCGCCCGGCGACTCGATCGAGGAGACGCTGCGCATCGGCAAACAGGTCTCTGACGGGCTCGCGAAAATCAAGGGCGTCGCCACCTACGAACAGCAGGCCGGCCGCGCCGAGCGCGGCGAGGACCCATGGGGCCCGGAGAAGAGCGAGTTTCACGTCGAGCTGGAACCGAATCTTTCCGGCGAGGAGCAGGCCGACATCGAGGAGCAAATCCATGCCGTGCTCGACCGCATCCCCGGCATCCAGACCGAGGTGCTGACCTTTCTCGGCGACCGCATCCACGAGACTGTCTCCGGCGGTGACAAGTTGCCGGTGGTTGTGAATATTTTCGGCGACGACCTCGACGCGCTCGACGCCAAGGCCGACGAGGTGAAGGCCGTCCTCACCGACCTCAAGGCCGAGGACGTGAACGCCAACCCCACCGCCGGCTCACCACGCATCGCCGTGCGCCTGCGGCCCGACCGGCTCACGGAGCTCGGCTTCCGCCCCGTCGAGGTGCTGGAAGCCGTGCAGGCCGCCTACGAGGGCGAGACGGTCGCGCAGATTTTCCACGACACTCAGACGACCGACGTGGCCGTGACGCTCGACGCCGCCAGCCGCCGCGACCCCGAGAACGTCGGCGCGCTCCTCCTCGCCAGCGTGACTGGCGTACGCGTGCCATTGCGTGAGGTGGCAGACGTTTATCTCGCCAGCGGCCGCTCTTCCATCTCACACGAGGGCGCGCGGCGGCTGACGAAGGTGTCGTGCAACCCGCCGCCCGGGCAGGACGTAAGCACGTTCGTGGCCGTGATGCGCGAGACACTGGAAAAAAAGGTCAAACTACCAGCGGGAATGTATTTTGAGTTCGCCGGCACCGCCCAGGCCGACGAGGCGGCGGCGCATGAGCTGTGGTTGAAATACGGCGTCGCGGCCGTCGGCATCCTGATGCTGCTCTCCGTCGTGCTCGGCCACTGGCGCAACCTGCTGCTCGTGGTCGTTAACCTCCCGCTCGCGCTGGCCGGCGGCGTGCTCGCGGTCTGGATCGCGAAGCAATTCGGCGCGGGCGCACTCACGATGGGCGTGCGTGTGGGCTTTGTGACGCTTTTCGGTATCACCACGCGCAACGCCATCATGATGATCTCGCACTACGAGCACCTCGTAAC
>JBAXLL010000103.1:0-6418 GCA_037134835.1 Verrucomicrobiota bacterium | reverse complement strand
TAGCTGCGGAGTTGGACGATTTCATCCGGATGAAATCGTCCAACTCCGCAGCTACCTCAACACGCATGCCGGCCGTTTGCTCGCCCTGCTCCGCCCCAAGATCGAGCATGGTCTCGACGAGCTGCTCCTCGACTGGGGGGTGCAAACCGACGACGTCCTGGTGATGGACAACAGCACCGGCGGCCAGAGCGATGTCGGCGATCTCATTCTTACAGCCAACGCCAAGGCCGACCATCCCATCATCCAGCAGCTCGCCATCCGCCAGTTGCCCGTGCGCTTTGGGGCGGCCCGCGTGGCGCGGCCCGACGAGGGCCGGCCCGATGGTTTCAATGTGACCGAGCTCATCGGCACCCGCCCCGCCGCCAATGCCTGGGGCGAACGCAACTACAGCGAGCCCGGCACTCCGGTCTTCAATCGCGGTGATTTGTCCGGGCCGCTGACGATTGGCACCGCGTCGGAGCGCATGCCGACCGGCGGCAAGTCGTCCGTACCCTCTGGCCGGGTTGTCGTGTTTGGCGGCGCGGACTGGGTGGCCAACGGCCGCCTGCAAAGTTACGGCAACAGCACGCTATTGCTCTCGGCCGTAAAATGGCTGGTGGATCGCGACCCGCTGTCCTCCTCCCTCGGCGAGGTGCCACCGCGCCCGATCGAACGGATCCAGCTCACGCTGACGCAGCTGCAGTTGCAGCGCCTCCGTTACACCCTGATTTTTGCCCTGCCCGGAGCCGCCGCCCTGCTCGGCCTCACTGTGTTCTGGTTTCGTCGGCGTTAAAACGATTCGCCCGCCCCTTTCACGTCATGCGCACCAAAGTCACCCTTGTACTCCTGCTGCTTAACGTCGCGCTATTTTCGTGGATCGTCCACACGCGACATCGCTGGCAAATTGAGATCGAAACGGCCGACCGCGACCGCCACCCCCTCCGCGAGCTGGCGGTCAATCTTCAGGCTTTCGAATTTAGCAGTCCCAAGGCGACCATCCGGGTCGAGCGGTTGCCCGACCGATCCTGGAACATCACCCGTCCCAGCGTCTGGCTCGCCAACACCACCAATGTTGAGACCTTTATCCGCTACCTACAGGAAGCCGAAAGCAAGGCCACGCTCGATCCCACGCTCACTGGGCAAACCCTCGCTGACTACGATCTCGAAAAGCCCATCTATACCCTGGTGCTCACGCCCGCACCGGCCAGCCCCAAGGATCCATCCCCTGCTCCCGTCACGCTTCACCTCAGCAATGTGGACAAGGGCGGCAACGCTCACCTCCTCGCCGCCGATGGCAAGCACGTTCATGTGGTGAATGGTGACTGGCTGAAGCAGCTATTCGATGAGCTCGACGGACTGAAGGAAAAACGCCTCTTCATGATTCCCGTGACTGAGGCGCGTGGCCTCAGCATCCAAAGTTTAGCGGCTGGCGATGCCGCGCGAGTCAACCTCCGGGAAGTAGGCGGTCGCTGGCTGCTGGATTCACCGATTGCCACCCGTGCCTCCAATCGGGATACCACGGTCGTACTTGGCGGCCTGACCACCCTGCGTCTCCTCGGGTTTCCCGCCAATCCAGTCCCTCCCGAGATGTTGAACGAACTCAGCATCAGGATTGAGGGCGACAAACGTTCCGAAACCATGCGACTCGGAAAGGCGGTCGCCGGAAGCGACCCCAAGCTCAAGGCCACGCCCCGCTACGCGAAGCTGGATGGCCGCGACACCATCTTCGTGCTGTATTTTCAGGACGTCTTGTTCGAGCTACTAACGAACGCTCAGGAAAGATTGCGCGACCGCCATGTGCTCGACTTCGATCCCGCCGACATCACTGCCATTACCCTGACTGCCTCCAGCCAGCCAGTGCCGCTCAAGCTTCAGCGCCTCGACTCCACCAAGAACACCGCAACCGCCGACTGGCAGATCGCCCCGCCCGGCGGCAGCACGCTCACGGCTGACCGCACCTTGGTCGGTAATTTTCTTCTCCGTCTCTCTGAGCTCCGCGCCAGCCGCTTCGAAAATGATGCGCCGTCCAGCAGCGAAGTCGACAAATTCGGTTTTACCCACCCAGAGCGTGAAATCACCCTCATCGCCACCACGGGGGCGGCACAGACCAAGCTCTCGCTCGAGATCGGGGTGGATAATAAAGGGGGGGCCTACGCCCGAGCCGGAGCCGGCTCGCCGCCTTACATCTATGCCCTCGCATCGGACGCCTTGGATGCAATGCCGGTCTCGCCGCTGACTTATCGCGACCGGCTCGTGCGAGCCCTTCCCGCCAATGCCCGAATCACCTCTTTCTCGCTCACCCCTCTCCCGGGCGGCAGTGGCACCGCAAGCTACAACCAGACTCTCGGCGACAAGGAAACATGGGCGCAGACACTCGCCACCGAAAATTCATCCGTGCGCCGCGAGGCCTTGCAAAAGCTGCTGGTCGGCGACAAGAACACGCCGGCGCTCCTTCTCCAGCTCCGCGCGCGTAGCTTCGTAAGCGGGACCTACACTGATACGGTGCTCGTCAATGGTGTGCTGCGGGCGTGGGCCTATCGGCTCACCGTCACCTTTGTAACGCCCGACGCAACCCCCGGCGCGCCGGCTACGCTCACCCTCGACCTGGCCGACCGCGCCGGCTCCGATCAGCTCGCCGGTTCGCCAGCGAACGAAGCCAACGTCGTCTTCTCCTTGGAAGCGGGTTTCATGGATGCACTTGACGCCCTCATCACCGGCGAACGCCCCGCCGCTCCACCGCTCCCGGTCCCGGCGCCTGTTTTACGCGGTGCCCGGCCGTCCACTTCCCAATAAGCCACTTCGGTCACGCCCGCGATCCAGCCCCGGCCGGCCTTCGCGGTTTTCTATCGCCTTCGTGCTTCCCCGATGCAATTTCTTCGCCGCCTCAGGCACGCTCTCACCCACGCCCTTTGCGTCTGCGGCCGGGTGACGTTACTGCTGATCTGGCTGCTGTTGCTCGCCACGATTGGGGTACAGTTGAAAGTCATCACCCTCAGCGAGCTCGAACTGCCCGACTTGGCCAAACAAGAGCTGCAGCAACGCTTCGCCGCCGCCGGTCTGAGGATTGATTTTGCCCACGCTCGTTTCGACACCTCGGGCCGCCTGCTGATTGAAAACCTGAGCCTTGGCGAGATAGAGACGCGCAGCCCGCTGATCACGGCCCGCCGCATCCGCACCAAGTTCCGCCCATGGCAGCTGCTCGTCGGGCAATTTGACCTGCCAGAGCTGCGCATCGTCGATGCCAAACTGTTTGTGCCGGCCGACGATCCCCTCGCGACCCCAGCAAAAACGAACGTAAAATCTGCGCCTGTCGCCAACGACATCGACCTCACCTTGCGGCTCTCACGCCGCGATCTGGTCGTACCGCAACTGACCGCACAGGTCGGCGCACTCGCCGTGAGCATTCACGGCGCGCTGCGTCTGCCACGCCCAAGCAGCACGGCACCCGACCCACGCACCGCGCTGAAGGCCTATGTCGCGGTCGCCCGTGAGCTTTTGTCCGCCCATGATGGCTTTGGGCTGCTGAAGCCCCGCATTGAAATCAACCTCTTACCTTCGGAGGAAAAAATTGGCATCGCCAACGTCGTTGCCACCGCCGCCGGCTGGCCCGCGCACGATCACGCCAGCAACGATCCGCTCAATGGAGCCTTTCAGTCCGGTCCCCTGCGACTGACCGCCACGATGCCGCTGCTCGCCCCGGCTTCGGACCCCGTGGAAATTTTCGGTCTCGTCGAGCGACCGGTCCTGCCCCGGCAGGGCGTGACCACCGATGGCGACCTGCGCTTGGTGCTGCGCGGCGACCTGCGCCATCTCTTCGATCGTTTGGCCGGCGGGCCGAATCCCAGCTGGCTTCGCCTTGACCTCTCGCTCGATTCCATCGATTTGCACGAACAAAATTTCTCCACCGGCCCGATCATCGTGACCATCACCGGCGACTCGCATTGGTCCGATAAAATTAACGGCGAAGCCACCGTCGTGCTGGCCGATGAACCATGGACCGTAAGCGCCACCGTGAATCCCTCGCTAGGTTCCGGCCGGCTCAATCTCGCCGGCTCCATCAGCCCTGCCCTGCTTGCGCTTGCCGGCCAGGCGACGGGAAACGACCTCGGCCGCTACGTTCGGCTCGATGCGCCACTGGCTCTCCGCGCCAGCCTCACCCTGACCGAAGGCTGGAAATTGACCCGTGCCGAAGGCTGGTTTGCGGCCGGGCCGGCGGTCGCGGACGGCGTCGTATTGGAAGCGGCAGAGAGCAGCTTTAATTTTGCCGATGGTCAGCTCATCTGTCCGGACGCAATGCTGCGCACTCCCGCCAGCGTGGCGCGGGGCCGCTACGAGATGGATGTGGCAACGCGGGACTATCGCTTCCTGCTCAACGGACACCTGCGGCCTGCCGACATTGACGAGTGGCTCAGCGAGTCGTGGCCCCGTTTCTGGAAAAACTTTCATTTTTCCGGGCGCCTGCCGGAGGCGAGCGCAGACGTGCGGGGACGCTGGGGATCGCCGCTGCTCACCACCATCCACGTCGCCGCCGATGCCTCCGACGTGGCCGTACGCGGGGTGGCGCTCGACCAGGTGCAAGTGCGGGTTTTCCTCGCAGAGAACTGGAATGACATCCGCGAGTTTTCCATCGTGCACGGGCCGCAAACCGCGCATGGGGCATTTGCCATCACTGAGGCGCCCGACTCGGACCGCTGGCTCCGGCTGGAGTTCTCCGCCACAAGCGAGCTGGAACTCGAAACGGCGGCCAAGCTCCTCGGCACGGACGCCGAGAAATTTATCCAGCCCTACCGATTTACCACCCCTCCACGCCTCGTGCTCGCCGGCACGCTTGACGAACAGACGGTGACGGACGACTGGATCCATCAACGCGTGGACCTTGCAGTGACATCATCCGGCGACTTCGCCTACGACGATTTTCCGGTGCATGACCTCGTCACCCAAGTGCAGATCCGCGACGATGTCGTCGAGCTGTCCGGGCTGAAGTTGCGGGCGGGCGGTGGTGATGTCGCGGGCAAGGCGCGCGTCTGGACCGGGGCAGGTGGCAAGCGCCAGCTCGCGTTCGACGGCAAACTCACCGGTGCGAACCTCGGCGAGACCATCCGGCTGGTCGAAAACTACCGCGCCACCCAGCGAGGCGAGTCCGCGCCGGCGATGAGCAAGTTCCAGCAGCAGGTGGCTGCGGGCACGCTCGCGCTCACGTTCGACGCCGAAGGAGAATTCGGACAACCGCTCGGCTTTCGCGGGCAGGGCACGGCGGCGGTCACGGGGGCGGACCTGGCACAAATCAACCTCCTTGGCCTGCTCTCCAAGCTGCTGGACCGCATGCTACTCAACTTTTCCAGCCTCAGTCTCGACACGCTCCACACCGGCTTCACGCTCGACCGCGGAAAAATCACCTTCCCCGATCTCACCCTCACGGGTGCGGCCGCCCGGCTGGATGCCAGCGGCGACTACCAGCTCGACGCCGGCACACTCGACTTCCGGGTGAACGTGCGGCCCTTCGGGGAGGCCCACACCGTGGTGGGAAAAATTACCAACGTAATCACGAATCCACTCACCAGCATTCTCGAAGTGAAGCTGCAAGGACCGCTGGAAAAACCTGAATGGGTTTTTGTCAACGGGCCGAGCAATCTGCTCCGCAGCCTCGTCGGAGAAAAGGCACCCATCAAACCGGTGGAGCCAGAAGAAAAAAAATAATTGTGGATGGAAATGCCAGTTGCACGCCACCCGGCGCTTAGTCTAGGGTGAATTACCCAGATGCCATCTCTCCCGACTTTACCGAAAAAGCCCTGGCACTACCATGCCACGGTCGCACTTGCGCTAGGCGCGCTGGTGCTCGGAAGTGCACTGTTGCTCGGCCAACTTGACTGGCTGAACTTGATTTTGCTTCATCCCGGACGGGACAACGGCTGGCCACAGGTCGTCGGCCTCGGCTGCGTCTTGATGGCACTGGGGACTCTGCTCGTTCAGCTTCCGCCCCCTCACACCAGCCACATCAACTCCTCCATCTCACTTGCCTGCGCCGGATCGCCCACGAGATTCCGTATCTCCTGCGGATCATTCTTCAGGTCAAAAAACAGCCATGGCGAACCGTCCGCGTTAAGCACGAGTTTCCGCGTCCGCGTCCGCACCCCGCGCCACATCCGATCGCATTGGTGTGGCAGTGCCACGACGCTCGGCATGGAGATACGCGCAAAAAAGTCATCCGTTGCCGGCGGGGTGTTCCCAGTTTCCTGCGCATCACCTAAAATTCTACCGACATCTGCCTCATCAACCCAAGTCAGCGTCATCGCCGACAGGTCCGCCAGTGACACCGCCGCCTCATCCATGCTTCCTGCTCGCTGTTCTTGGCTTCGCCCGTGCAGCGTGCGTCGCACGAGCAGTGGTACGCGGACCGATTCCTCGTGTGGCCACCCCTTTCGAAACAGGCCATGCGACC
>JBAXLL010000102.1:0-6435 GCA_037134835.1 Verrucomicrobiota bacterium | reverse complement strand
CGAAGGATCAGGCGCTCGCCCAGTGCCGGCACTGGGCGAGCGCCTGATCCTTCGAATAGACGCGCCGGATTTTCTCCAGCGGCGTGCATGAAGCGAGACAGTAGGAGATTTCAAGGCAGACCTGCGACACGATCTTCAGGTCACTCTCGACAAACAGGTCCAGCGCGTCACGCACGCTGCCCTCGGTTGAATTCTCAATCGGGACAACGCCGTAGTCCGCCTCACCCTGCTCCACCGCCGTAAAAATATCTGCAAACGTGGCGAAGGCGTGATACTTCACACTGACCCCAAATTTTTTTAATGCCGCCTGATGGCTGTTCGTCGCCTCCGGCCCAAGGTAGGCGATGCGCAGCGGTTGTTCCAGCGCAATGGCCGCCGACATGATTTCACGGTAGACGGCCTGCAAGGCCTCCGGGTTGAGCGGTCCGGTGTTGAGGCTGGCAAGCCTCCGCAGCACGGCATCCTCCCGCTCCGGCACATAAATTTCACCTCCCGTGGCGCGTTTGTGCCGCCCGATCTCGGCGGCCAGCGCCAGCCGCTGATTAATCAGCGCGACGATCTCGGCGTCGAGACCATCAATTTTTTTCCGCAGCGGTCCGAGTGGGTCAGTTCCGGTCGGGGCCGCGCCCCCCGCGCGCACCGGCACCGGGCGGGACGGAGTTTTTTTCTTTTGGGCGGAACGGGCGGTCGCTTTCATGGCAAAAAATTCAGGCGTTACCAGACGCCGTGACCGGCTGAGCGGCGGGAACCGCTGGCGCGCCTGTTTCCAAGGGCAACGTCTCCTGCGGCAGGCCCATCTCCGCGTCGCCCATCCGCGTGGGGTTGGCGGCGTGCTGCAGCCACTCGTCGATCTGCCGCGATGACAGGACGTCCGACGCGGGCAGTTCGTCGAGCGACTTCGCCCCGACAAAGGCCAGAAATGTCTGCGTCGTCCCGTACTGCAACGGCCGGCCGGGCTGCTCGGCGCGGCCCGTGATGACAATCAGCTCGCGCTCCAGCAGCTTATTGAGCCCCGCCTCTGCCGCCACGCCACGAATCGCCTCGATCTCTGCGCGCGTGACCGGCTGTCGGTACGCGACGACCGCCAGCGTCTCCAACGCTGACTGCGAAAGCTTGAGCGGCGGCGGTTCGTTGCGCAGCACGCGCACCCAGCGGGCGAAACGGGGCTGGGTGACCAGCCGCCAACCTTGGGCCGTCTCGGTGAGCAAATAGACATCACCGGCCGCGCGTAATGCAGCCGCAATGGAGTCCATCGCCTCACGGATTTGCGTGGCGGTCACGAGCGACGGCACATCGGCATAAAGTTCGGGATCCTCTAGCGCCGGAACCTCCGCCAGCTCGGCCTCCGCCGCCGGGCTCGCACCGGCCGTATCAGGGAGCGATGGGGAGATTCCACTCTCCCCGCTCTCCGCATCCGGCCCTGACTGCGCCGACAACGCCGCCGCCTCGTCATGAAAACGCGTGAACGCGGCCTGAATGTCTTTGACCGAAAGCGGCTGGCTCGTGGAGAAGAGCAACGCCTTGAGAACTTGGGAGAGGTTGAACGCCATGCTGGTTTGCGCGGGAGTCATGCTCCGCACCTGCGGCGATGCAATGCCGAAAACATCCTGAGCCCTTCGGGCCGCCCGGCGACTCAGCCTCGGGGCTGGGCCTTGGGGCTGAAGGCGGCCAGCGCCACTCCCGCCATCAGCAGAAATATTGAGTAAAAGGTGCCGCGACTCAGGCCCATGATGAGGTCAATCCCGGCGTCGGGCTCACGAAAAATCTCCCCGAACATCCGCACGCCCGCGTAGCCGGCCAGAAATTCACCTGCGAGCCGGCCAGGCTGGCGTATCGTCACGTCGGTGCGCCAGAAACGCCATTGGGTCCACGCCAACAGCAGCGCGCCTTCGAGCGCGGCCTCATAAAGCTGCGAGGGATGGCGGGGCCCGGGACCACCACCGGTCTGGGAAAAAATCACGGCCCATGGCATGGTCGCGGGCTTGCCCCACAGCTCACCGTTGATGAAGTTCGCCATGCGGCCAAAGAGCAAACCCAGCGGCGTGACCGAAGTGACGAGATCGCCGAGCCGCAGAAATGGAATTTTTCTCCGCCAGGCAAACCACGTCACCGCGAGCGTGACCCCGACGAAGCCCCCATGCGACGCCATGCCGCCATCCCATACTCGAAAGACCGTGAACGGATCGGCCAGAAGAGTTTTCACCCCATCGTAGAGGAAAAAATAACCGAGCCGCCCGCCCACCGTGACCCCGAGCACGACGACGAAGATGAAGTCGTCCACCGCCTCGCCCCGGAGTGGCGACCGGTCCGCCCGCCCGGCGGCCCGCAGCAGCCACCAACCGCCCACGAAGCCGAGCACATAGGCCAGCCCATAGTATCGGAGACCGAAATTACCCCAATGGGGACCGAGAAATGGGCTCAGATCATGCACCCAATAGGCCAGAAAAAGATTGCAGGGTGAGGAGGGCAAAGGCGGAGCTTGGTTTTGAAATTCGAATTTCAGGCAGCCGCACCGGCGCGGCGAACGAAATCCTTCGCAGCACCATGCGGGTCGGCGACGGGTGAGCGAACCCAAAAATGTAGCCAGCCACGCACGGGATAGCCCTTGCACCATCGGCCGCGGTATGAATGGCCGGGCGCACCCGATCCGGGCGGGGGCACAGCGGTTCTTTCAAAAGCTCAATTTCGCAAATACCACCGGCCTTTGACTTTGACAAACGTCAGATCCCGAGGGTTGCCGACGGCATTGGGGTTGAGATTGACTGCCGGGGTATAAGTCGCCCGTTCTCCGGTAGCATCCAAAGTCGGCGTCGCGTTTTGAATGGATTGCAAGGCGGCAATCATGCTTCGCATCTGCTGCTGGATCCCCGGATCGCCAGCCTGAATTGCCCGTAGCATCGCAGTTCTTTCTTCCTCCGGTATTCGGGCCAGCTCCCCAGGTGGGGCGTAAGTCTGCAGCAATGCGAAAAAATCGCCCCTGCCCAAAATTCGGAGCATATCCGGGATTGCGGTGCTCAGTTCCGCCTGTGGATCCACCATCCCTGCAACCGGAGCAGCCACAAGCGGTGGGGCATCCGCCAATGTCAAAGGCTCCTCGCTGCGAACCGTGGCCAGGGGGTGCGTAGCTTTGTTCTGGGCCGCAGGCCCAAGGGGCCACCACCACCATGTGGCGATGCCAGCCAAAGAGGTGAAAACGGCCAAATTGATAATACGGAGGGCGTTCAGAGGAATGAGGAGTGTGATAAATTCCACGTCGGGTTGGGTGTCCGTGCAATAGCCAAATCCAGTCAGCCTAATTTCCCAAAGAAGCTTGCGGCACGACGCTGACGGCGGCGTTGTCGTCGCACATGGACACTTCCGCCAACAATCTGGGCGTCATCTTCGACTGGGATGGCGTCATCATTGACTCGTCACGGCAGCACGAGGCGAGCTGGGAGCGGCTCGCCGCCGAGGAGCGCCGTACGCTGCCAACAGGACATTTCAAGGCGGGCTTCGGCAAGAAAAACGAATTGATCATCCCCCAGCTGCTCGGCTGGACGCGCGAACCCGCGGACATTCAACGGCTGTCGTTGCGCAAGGAGGCGCTTTACCGCGCAATCGTCGTGGAACGCGGGTTGGAGGCGCTGCCAGGCGTGCGCGAATTTCTACTGCGACTACAGGAGGCCGGTGTGCCCTGCTGCATCGGCTCGTCCACGCATCGTGAAAACATCACAACCATCCTCGGCGTGCTGGGATTCGACGGGCTGTTCGGCGACATGGTGACGGCGGAGGACGTGCAGCTGGGCAAGCCACACCCGGATGTTTTTCTGAAGGCAGCGGCCAAGATCCGCCGTATGCCGGAAGGTTGCGTGGTCTTTGAGGATGCCTTCGCGGGGATCGAGGCGGCGCACGCAGGGGGCATGAAAGTCGTCGGCGTGGCGACGACCCATCCGGCGGAGGATCTGACCGGCGAGGTAGATCGAGTCGTGCAGCGGCTCGACGAGCTGACGGTTGAGGATTTGGCAAACCTGCTTTAAGCAGGAAGCCAGGAAACCATGAAAATCGGAATTGATGATGCTTTGACGGAGCGGATTCTCGCGGCGGCTATCGCGGTTCATCGCGAGCTGGGGCCGGGATTTCTTGAGTCCATCTATGAGGAGGCGATGACTTATGCCTTGGCCGAACATGGGCTTAATTTTGCCCGGCAGGTCAATGTGCCGGTGCGTTCCCGTCAGCATGGTGTGGGCGAGCACCGGCTGGATCTGCTCGTCGAAGGCAAGGTGGTGGAACTCAAGGCCATCTCGTCTTTCGAGGATGCGCATTATGCCATCGTGCGCTCCTACCTGCGCGCAACCGGTTTGCCCTGCGGTCTGCTGCTGAATTTTGCGGCACCCATTATGCAGATCAAGCGTATCGGCCCGGAGTATCACCCAAAGCCCTGATGGATTCCGGGTTTCCTGGCTTCCTGCTTCCATGTCCTCCCTCTTCCGTCTCGTCTCCGACTACCAGCCCACCGGCGACCAGCCGCAGGCGATTGACGCGCTCGTGCGCTCCCTCCGCGCCGGCAACCGGCATCAGACGCTCCTTGGCGTCACCGGCTCGGGCAAGACGTTCACGATGGCCAACATCATCGCGCAGCTTGATCGCCCGACACTCATCATGTCGCACAACAAGACCCTGGCCGCGCAGCTCTACTCGGAATTCAAAAACTTTTTCCCCGACAACGCCGTCGAATACTTCGTCAGCTACTACGACTACTACCAGCCCGAGGCCTACATCGCCTCGAGCGACACCTTCATCGAGAAAGATTCGTCCATCAACGAGGAGATCGAGCGGCTCCGCATGGCTGCGACCAGCGCGCTGGTCTCGCGGCGCGATGTGATCGTGGTCGCCAGCGTGTCATGCATCTACGGCTTGGGCTCGCCGGAGGAGTTCATGGCGATGCGCATCGAGCTGCGGCGCGGCGCGGCGCTCGGACGCAACGTCCTTTTGGAAAAACTCGTGGACAACATCTACGAGCGCAACGACTACGAGCTGAAGCCAGGGCGCTTTCGGGTGCGGGGTGACGTGGTAGACGTGATGCCGGCCTACTCGGAGCAGGGGCTGCGCGTGGAATTTTTCGGCGACGAGGTGGAGGCGCTCAGCGAGTTTGATCCGCTCACCGGCGAGGTGCGGCGCACGCTGGAGCGCTTCGACCTCTATCCGGCCAACCAGTATGTGACCACGCGCGGGAAACTCACCCCCGCGATCGCCGCGATCAAAGCCGAGTTGGAGGAGCGCGTGGCCTGCTTCGAGCGGAACGCGCAATACCTCGAAGCGCAGCGCATCCGCATGCGGACGAACTATGACCTCGAAATGCTGCAGGAAATGGGGTTTTGCAGCGGCATCGAGAACTACTCGCGCCACCTCGCGGGCCGGCAGGCAGGGAAACGGCCGTGCTGTCTCGTGGATTTTTTCCCGAAGGATTTCCTGCTCTTCCTCGACGAGAGCCACGCCACGGTGCCACAGATCGGCGGCATGTTCAACGGCGACCGCGCGCGCAAGCAGAACCTGGTGGATTTCGGCTTCCGCCTGCCATCCGCGCTCGACAACCGTCCGCAAAGCTTTGCGGAGTTCGAGCAGATCGCCGGGCAGACCGTCTATGTTTCCGCCACCCCGGCGAAATTCGAGCTGGAGCGCTCCGCCGTCGTGGCCGAGCAGGTCATCCGCCCGACCGGCCTGCTCGACCCGGTAATCGAAGTGCGTCCAACGAAGGGCCAAGTCGAGAACCTCATTGGCGAAATTCAACGCGCGGCACAGGCCGGTGAACGCGTCCTGGTGACCACCCTGACCAAACGGCTCTCGGAAGATCTCACCGGCTACCTGCGCGAGGCGAAGGTGCGCGTCGAATACCTGCACAGCGACATCGATGCCATCGAGCGCGTGGAAATTTTGCGCAACCTGCGGCTCGGCAACTTTGATGTGCTGGTCGGCATCAACCTCCTGCGCGAAGGCCTCGACCTGCCCGAGGTCGCGCTGGTCGCCATCCTCGATGCCGACAAAGAAGGCTTTCTCCGCAGCGAAACCTCGCTCATCCAAACCGCCGGCCGCGCCGCCCGCCACGAGCAGGGCCGCGTGATTTTCTATGCCGAGCACCTGACCGAGTCCATCCGTCGTACGCTGGAGGTGACACGCCGCCGTCGCGAAAAGCAGCTCGCCTACAACATCGCCCATGGCATCACGCCGCGCGGAGTGAAGCGATCCGCCCAGGCGAGCCTGCACACCTACGACGGCACGGGACAGGCAGATCAAGCCATAGTGGGCGTGGCCGAGGGCAGCACGGAGGATGTCGCCGCCGTGATCGCCGAACTGGAAGACGAGATGACGGCGGCGTCAGCCAAGTTGGAATTCGAGCGCGCCGCCCTCTTGCGCGACCAGATCAACGCGCTCAAGACCGGTGACTATAAAAAACTGGCC
>JBAXLL010000101.1:0-6445 GCA_037134835.1 Verrucomicrobiota bacterium | reverse complement strand
GTGCATGACCGAGCTGAAGCCGACCAGCTGCTTGAGGTCGCATTGCGCGATGGTGACGAAGCCGATCACGAGCACATTCCCCGCGACAGCGAGCCACGCCAGCGGCCGCGCCCATTCCGCGGCGCCCTGCGGCAGCAGCGGCAGCGCAATTTGGAGGAGGCTGTAGAGTCCGAATTTTTTCAGCACCCCGGCGTGCAGCATCGCCGCCGAGCTGGGCGCCGCGCCGTAACCGAGCGGGGCCCAGGTGTGCAAGGGCCAGAGCGAAACCAACGTTCCGAGACCGAACAGCAGCAGCCCGAAAATGCGGTGCTGCCATGCGCCGTCGAGCGCCCTGGCCCCGAGCACCTCGCGCAGCGTGATCAGGTCGAAGCTGTTGGCCCCGCTCTTGACGTAGAGCGCGATCAGGCCGAGCAGCGACAGCATCGCGCCGAGAGTCAGATAGATGGTCATCTTCATTGCCGCATAATGACGGTCGCGACTGCCCCACACGCCGACCATGATGAACGTCGGGATGAGCGCCAGCTCGTGGAAAAAATAGAAGAAAAATACGTCCACGCTCGCAAACACCCCCATGAGGCCCGCGTGCATCACGAGGAGCAGGGCGAGGTAGCTCTTGAGCCGCTCCGCACCGGATTGCAGCGCGTAAAGCCCGGCGGCGAGCCCGACCATCGCCGCCATGAGGTAGAGCGGCAGCGCGATCCCATTGAGCCCGAGCTTAAGCGCAATGCCGAGGCCCGTCAGTCCGGTGTCATAGGTGTGCAGAAAGGCGTAGTCTCCGCCCGGCCCGTTTGGAAAATACCGCCAGGCGTGCAAGGCCAGCAGCAGCGGCAGGCCGAAGCCGGCGAGCGCAAGCGGCTTGGTCGCTCCCTTGGGCGCAAGCGCCACGGCCACGCCCGCGAGCAGCGGCACGAGGATCGAGAGCAGGAGCAGATGGTCGGAGAGAAATGGCATCACGAAAAAGGGCGGAAGAATCAGTTGAACCAGCCGGCGGCCAGGGCCCACAGGGCGGCCGCGCCGCCGAGGAACCACCAGACGTAGGTGTGGAGGCTGCCGGTGTGCAGCGCGCGGGCGCCGAGGCCGAACAGCCCGGCCACGGCGGCGGAGCCGCGCACGACCACGCCGGCGATGAGGAGGTCGTCGAGCGCCGCGAGCAGCAGGGCAAAACGCTGCTGGATCTTGGCCACGTACCAATTGTAGGCGCCATCAAAGGACTCCTTGACGAAGTGCAGGCCGAGGAAGACGGCGGGCGCCTTGGTCGCGAGCGAATCCACCGGGCCGGACTGGTAGAGCAGCAGGGCCGAGACCGCACCGACGGTCATCACCGCGAGGCTGACGAACAGGATGGTGCTGCCCTCGGCGTGCGGGATGTGGGAAAATACACCGTCGAAACGGCCGCCGTAAATCCCGACGTAGCCGCCGACCACCGAGAGTGCGGCCAGCAGCACGAGCGGCGCGGTGAGCGTGAGCCCACCCTCATGCGCGTGCGACGCATCTTCGCTGCGCGGATCGCCGAGGAAAACGAGCTTCCACATCCGCACCATGTAGAACGACGTGAGCACGGCCGTAAGGGCGAGCAGGCCGAACACGGCGTGGTTTTTCTCCAGTGCGAGGTGCAGGATTGCGTCCTTCGAGAAGAAACCCGCCAGCCCCGGCATCCCGATAATAGCCGCCACTCCGATGGTAAAGGTCCAAAACGTCCACGGCATTTTCTTCCGCTGCCCGCCCATCTTGAAAATATCCTGTTCGTGGTGGCAGCCATAGATGACCGCGCCGGAACCGAGGAAGAGAAGCGCCTTGAAGAAGGCATGCGTGGTGAGGTGAAACATCGCCGCGCCGCTGCTGCCCAGCCCGAAGGCCGCGACCATGTAGCCGAGCTGCGATAGCGTCGAATAGGCCAGCACCTTCTTGATGTCGCGCTGCACGATGGCGCAGAGCGCGGCGTAGAGCGCGGTGGCCGTGCCGACCCACATGATAACCGTGAGCGCGTCGGGCACCATGAGCGGCTCGATGCGGCAGAGCATGTAGATGCCGGCGGCCACCATCGTGGCGGCATGGATGAGCGCGGAGACCGGCGTCGGCCCCTCCATCGCGTCCGGCAGCCAGACCTGCAGCGGAAGCTGGGCCGATTTGCCAACCGCGCCGCAGAACAGCAGCAGCGGGATGAGCCGGCTGTAGACATGGTCATGGCCCAAGGCCGTGAGATTGACCGTCCCATTCAGCCACCAGCACATCACGATGCCGAGCAGGAAGCCGAAGTCGCCCACGCGATTGACGATGAAGGCCTTCTTCGCCGCGTCGCTGGCGGACTGCTTTTCGCAAAAATGATTGATCAGCACCCACGAGCTGAAGCCGACCAGCTCCCAGAAAATGAAAATCATGAACAGGTTGTCGGCGAGCACGATGCCGATCATCGAGAACATGAAGATCGAGAGACCGCCAAAGTAGCGCGCCTTGGCCGTGTCTTCCGCCATGTAGCCGAGGGAGAAGACGTGGACGCACAAACCAACCACCCCGACGATGCAGAGCATTAGCGCCGCGAGGTCGTCGAACTTGATGCCGAGCGAGAGCCGAAAGTCCCCGAGGCGGAGCCACTCGATCGCAGATTCGAAACGGTCGCCGTGGATCGCGAGGATGAGCGCGATGGTCGCGATCGCGGCGGCGGTGGCGGTGGACACGAAGGCCGCCGCGCTGCCGGCCCGCCGCAGCAGCAGCGCGATGAACGCCGCCGAAGCGAGTGGCAGCAGAAGAACGAGGATGGCGTGCTGGAGCATCGTCATGGGTCAGTCTTTCAGGGCGTTGAGCTTTTCGACCTCGATCGTCTGGCGGCGGCGGAAGAGCGCGACGATGATGGCGAGCCCCACCGCGACCTCGGCCGCGGCGACGGTGAGGATGAAGAACACGAAGATGTTGCCGTCGGGCGTGCCATTGAACCGTGAGAACGCGACCAGCGCCAGGGTCGAGGCGACGAGCATCAGCTCGAGGCACATGTAGATCACGAGCGTGTTGCGGCGGACCAGCACGCCGAGGAAGCCGATGGCAAACAGCACCGCGCTCAGGACGATGCAGGCGTTGAGGGTGAGGTGGATCATTTGATGTCCTCCAGTCCGGCGAACCGCTTGCTCAGCACGATGACACCGAGCATGGCGATCAGCAGCAGGAAGCCGACGACCTGCACGGGCAGCAGGTATTGGGTGAACAGGATCTCCGCCGCCCCGGTGAGACTGGTGAGGGTCGGGTCGGCAGGCGGCAGCGGCATGTTCCCGGACTTGTCCAGCGAGCTGGCGAGCAGGATGACCCCGGTGGTGAGCAGCCCGGTGGCGAGCATGCCGGCCGCGACGGCCAGCCGGCCAAAGGCCCGCCGGGTGCCGCCTTGCGCGTCCAGCAGCATGATGATAAAAAGAAACAGGGCGACCACTGCGCCGGCGTAGACAAACACCAGCACGAAGGCCAGCAGCATGGCGTCGAGCAGCGCAAACAGCCCCGCGACCCCGACGAGGCAGAGCAACAGGCACAGCGCCGAGGCGATGGCGTTTTTGTTAAACACCACACCGAGCGCGCAGGCGACGGTGAACACAGCGAAGAGATTGAAGAGCAGGTCGAGCATGGCCGGGAAGTAGCGAGTAGTGGGTAGCGGGTAGCGAGTAGGTTTCCGACGCAGGCGCGTTCGGTGGGTGGTTGGTTAGTTTGCTGGGATGGAAATTCGGTAGGCTGAAGGATTGAAATGCTCGCTACTCACTACTCGCTGCTCGCTACCAACTAATGAGCACTCCCGCCCTCCTCGGCGGCCTTTTTTTTGTCCCACTTGAAGTGCGTGTCGGGCAGGGTGCCGCCGAGCTCGTAGAGCTTCTGCTTATTGTTCACCAGTTCGGCACGGCTGTAGCCCGAGGTCGTGTAGACGTTTTGCAGCCAGATGGCCTCCTCGGGGCAGACTTCCTGGCAGAGGCCGCAGTAGATGCAGCGGAGCATGTCGATCTCGAACTCCTTCGGGGCTTTCTCGACGTGCGCCGTCGGTGCATCGGCGGGGATCTCGCCGGGCGTGATGCGGATGGCTTTGGGCGGGCAGACGAACTCGCAGAGCTGGCATGAAACGCATTTCTCCCGGCCGTGGGGATCGAAGACCAGCGTGGGCACGCCGCGGTAGCCGGGGGGAATCGCCGGGCGCTCCTCCGGGTATTCCATGGTGTCGTTCGGCGCGAAGAAGTGCTTGAGCGTGGTCTTCAGCCCGCCCGCGATCTGCGGGAGGTAGGTGCGCTCAAGGAGTGAGAGCGGCTTGCGGGAGACGGGGATTACAGCCATGGGAGATTTATTGAACCACGGAGGCACGGAGGACCCGGAGCAGAACTCCGGGCCTGGTCTCTGTGCTCTCAGTGTCTCTGTGGTTCATGTTCGGTTGGATTTACTTTTGGATGACGGCGATCGCGATCGCGTAGAAGATGAGGTTGGCGATGGCGAGCGGGAGGAGCTTTTTCCAGCCGATGTCCATGACCTGGTCGTAGCGGAACCGCGGAAGCGTCCAGCGCACCCACATGAAAAAAAAGATGAACGAGGCGACCTTGCCGAGGAAGATCGCCATGCCGAGCAGCCCCATGAACAGCGGGTGGTCCATGAGATGCAGCCAGCTGGCCAAGGTGGCCAGGGGCAGGCCAGGCAACGGGTTCCAGCCGCCGAGGAACAGCAGCACAAACACCCCCGAGCCCACGATCATGTGGCAATACTCCGCTACAAAAAACAGCGACCATTTGAAGGCGCCGTATTCCGTGTGGAAGCCGCCCACGAGGTCGGCCTCCGACTCCGGCATGTCAAACGGCTGGCGGTTCGTTTCGGCAAACAGCGCGACGAGGAAGATGAAGGCCGAGACCGGCATGGTGAACACATACCATACGCTGTCCCACGTGAAGCCGGTGCCCGACTGCATCTGCACCACGTCGAAGAGATTCAGCGTGCCACGTGACCCCGGGAGGTTGACCCATAGGAACACCGGCAGGACCGATAGCGTCATCGAAAGCTCGTAGGAGATGAGCTGTGCCGAGGCCCGCACGCCGCCGAGGAAGGGATACTTCGAGTTAGAGGCCCAGCCGGCCAAAATGATGGAATAGACACCCAGCGACGACACCGCGAACACGGCGAGCAGGCCCACATCCACGTCGGCGAGGATGAGGGGCGCGAGATGTCCGTCGGCAGTGACGTAGGCGCCGAACGGCACGACCGCCACGGTCGTGAGCGCCGGGATCATCGAGATGATGGGCGCCAGGATGAAATAAAACTTGTTCACGTGTCCCGGCACCGGGTCTTCCTTGAACGTGAACTTGCCTCCGTCTGCCGCGAGTTGGAAAATCCCGAGCCGCTGGAGGATCCCCATGCCCGGGATCCACGCGAGAATGGGCGCGATGGTGCGGTTGGGGCCGGGCCGGCCCTGGATCCAGGCGGAGATCTTCCGCTCCGCCATCGAGCACGCCGCCGCGAGCGGAAAGAGCACGAGGATGACCGCGAGGCCTTTGCCCACCATCGTCAGAATGGGATGGGCTGCGAGAAAAGCTTGGATGGCAGGCAGCATGGCGGGTCAGGCGTTGAGGGCGGAAGCCGGCGCGGGCTTGTAATGCAGCGTCTCGCCTTCAACAAAGGGCAGCGCGGCCCACGGGGTGGGGTCGAGGAAAAGACCCGTGTCGGGGAGGCTGGCAAACGTCAGCGCTACGAGCGCCGGGACTTCGGCGGCGATGAGCTTCCACACCGCCGCGATCTCGCCGGCCGGGAGCTTGGCGAGCTTGGCGAGGACCACCAGGTCGTCGGTCGTGCCGGCGGGCGCGGGCACGGCCTTCAGGAATTTCTGGATGCGAAACTGCTGGTTCACGAACGTGCCGCTTTTCTCGAAGACCGTGAGAGTCGGCAGCACGACCTTCGCGGCGGCGCTGGTGGCGTTGGCGTGCGTGCCGAGATAGATGACGGTCACTTTGGCCAAGTGCGCAGCGGAGAGACCGGCGGCGGTGAGGTCTTCGCCGATGGAGATGACCACCTTCACTTTGCCCGCGTCAATTTGGGCGGCGAGGGGGTCGAGGCCGGAGGTGACAACTGGGAGCGCCGGCCGCTGGCCCGCATCTTTGGGCAAAGCGGGCGGGCCGCCCGCGCTCCCAATCAAGCCCACGACGAGCGCGCCGCGTGTGTTCGGGTTGCGGTCGGCGGAGACAAGGATTCCGTCCCCTTCGCCCGTCCGGCTCACCAGCGCGACGGTCGCGCCACGCCGCTCCAAGAGCGCGTTGGTGGCGACCGTGGTGCCGTGGGCCAACAGGTCGGGGTGCTCACCCACCTCGGCGATGCCAGCGCTCACGGCAGCGCCCGGGTCCGACGGGGTCGACGGGACCTTGGCGATACGGCCGTCGCTACCGACCACGTCGGTGAAGGTGCCGCCGCTATCGGCGCCGACCTGCATGCGCCGCCCTCAGGCCAGCTC
>JBAXLL010000100.1:0-6482 GCA_037134835.1 Verrucomicrobiota bacterium | reverse complement strand
CCTGCCGACCAATACGTGGACTTCGGCGTGAAGAACCACCTTTTCGTCATTGGCCATAATCTCTGCTGGCACAGCCAGATGCCCGGCTGGATGACTCAGCCCGATGTCGGCGGCGGCCCGCTCACCAAGGAGATCATGATGCAGCGCCTCCACGACCACATCATGAAGGTCGTCGGTCGCTACAAGGGTAAGGTCAACGGGTGGGATGTCGTCAACGAAGCGCTCAATGACGGACAGGGCGGCTACCGCAACACGCCGTTTTACCAATACATCGGCCAGGAATACCTCGTCATGGCCTTCAAGTGGGCGCACGAGGCCGACCCGGCCGCCGAGCTCTACTACAACGAATACAACCTCGACGCCAACGACGCCAAACGTGCCAGTTGTATCGAGTTGGTGAAATATCTCAAGGCCAACGGCGCGCCCATCACCGGCGTCGGCATGCAGGGCCATTACAGCCTTGCCGCTCCCTCGACGGCCAAGATTGACGAGACCATCCAGATGTTCGCCGACCTCGGCATGAAGGTCATGATCACCGAGCTCGACGTGACCGTGAACACCAACACCAACATTACCGGTGCCGTTGGTGCCAACGCCGGCCCGCCGACCAACGGCGGTGCGCCCGGTGCCGCCCGTGGCGGTGCGCCTGCCTTCGTGGCACCGGCCGTCGCGCCGCCCTCGCTCGACATGCTCAAGACCGCGCTCACCCTTACCGACGCCCAGGTGACGCAGGTCACCCCGTTGCTTGATGCACTGGCCAAGTCCTTCGCCGACGTCACCGCTGGCCAGGGCAAAGTTACGACGGCCAACACCGACGCCCTCGCCAAGATCAGCGCCCTCCTAAGCGACGCGCAGAAGCCGCAGCTTGCCGCCGTTGGCGGTCGTGGCGGCGCCCGCGGCGGGCGCGGCGGCGGTGGCCCTACTGTGCTCAACGACGAGCAGCAACAGGCGCTTGCCAAGCGCTATGGCGAGATCTTCGCCGTGTTCGTCAAGCACCGCGATGCAGTCACCCGCGTGACCCTCTGGGGCCTGAGCGACCCCGAGTCCTGGCGCTCGGGCAACAGCCCGCTCCTCCATCAGGCCGGTTACGTTCGCAAGGCGGCGTATGACGCCGTCATCAACGCGCCCAAGGCTGCCGGGCTGAAATAAGCTCCCTCAAATTATCCGTTTACCGGGCCAGGTGCGAAATCGCACCTGGCCTGTTTTGTCTGGCGACTATGGTAGCACGGCGCATCTTCCCAGATGCATGCCCCATGAAAATTCCCACCCCTGAAAAAACCGTGATGCTGGTCGCGGTGCTTGCGGCCGCTTTGCCGACCACCTCCGCCTTCGCCTAGCGCGGTGCTCCCAGCCCCGACCACGAGGAGAGGTGGCCAGGCTCGGCATCACCGAGCCATTGCGCCCCGGCCCGGCCGGTTCGGGCGTGAATGCCCCCAACTTCGACGAGAGCAAGGCGAAGGCCAAGTCGCCCGTGCCACCGCTGCTGGCCATGGCCGACGGACGGGCCATCACCACCCCGGCGATGTGGCAACAGCGCCGCGGGGCGCTGTTCGAGATTTTTTACCGCGAGATCTACGGCCGTCTGCCCGAGGTGGCAAAGACCATCAAGGTGACGTGGGAGGTCACTGGCACGACGCAGGGCAGGGTCACACCGACACACCGAACTGGCCCACCTTCATTGAGTTTGCCAGCCACTACTTCCACGCGCCGGGGCGTTAATAGTTATGGACTTCGACGGTGCCGGACAAATGGATCAGGAAATACTCCCGGCATCCCCCGCAGATTTAAACTGAATCATACTCCGGCCTCATGTTGAGGAAATCGCGCCCCGCGCCGCGTGCGCCTTCGCCACCTCAACGTATTTCTCCGCCCACGGACGCAGGCCGCGCTGCTCCTCGGCGGTGAGCGGGCGGATGACCTTGGCCGGCGAGCCGTAGACCATCGAGCCGGGCGGGCAGGAGAAGCGCTGCGGCACGAGCGAGTTTGCGCCCACGATGCTGTGCGCACCGACGACCGCGCCATCAAGCACCGTCGCGCCCATGCCAATGAGACACTCGTCGCCAATGGTGCAGGCGTGCACAATCGCGGCGTGGCCGATGGTGCACCACGCGCCGATGACGGCGTCGAGGTCGTCGGCGAGGTGGACGATGGCGTTGTCCTGGATGTTGCTGCCCTCACCAACGACAATGCGCGCGATGTCGCCGCGCAGCACTTCGCCGTAAAACACGCTGGCCTGCGCCCCGAGCGTCACATCTCCGACGACGGTGGCGGTCCGCGCGACGAAAAGGGCGCGGGCAACGTCGGGGGTTTTGGTGAGATGGCGCGCAAGGAGAATTTGGACGGGCGTCGGTGCGGTAATGCTCATGGGTTGTTGGTTGTCGCTGATTGGGTCATTTCAAAACCAGATTGCCGGCAGTTTCCGAAATATCCCGATGAGCGATAAACATTGGCCAATAAGCAATGGTGACACGCCGCGCGTCATTTCTTCCCCCACACGCCCTTCTCGTCCTGCACCCACACGCCCTTGGCGCTGCTGGCGGCGATTTGCTTTGCGCGAGTTTTGGCGACCTGCGCGGGGGTGGAGCCTGCTTGCTTGGCGAGCGCGGCATAGACGGCGGTGCGATCCTTGTTTTCCTCGGCGGCGACGGCGGCGGCCTCCTTGACTGCGGGATCGCGCACGTCGAGCAGCCCGGCGTTGTCCTCCCCGAGTGCGCCCTTGAGCTTGAGGGCATCAATGGATGAGATTCGCGCGGTCATGCGCGCTTTGACCGCGGCGAGATCGTCGGCGGCAGCGGCGTGGACGGAGGTGACGGTAGCTCCGAGGAGCAGGACGAAGGCAAGGCAGAGGAGGACGAACGTTTTCATGGGATCAGGGAGCCGAGGGTTTGAGGGTGGTGGACTTCTGGTCGAGGTCGCCGAAGAAGTCGTCGAGCGCGCGTTCGACTTTCACGTTGACATCGAGGGTACCGTGAACGTTGACCTCCACGGGCTCGACCTTCATGTGGACATTGAGGCAGCCCGCCAGAACGAGGGCGGCCAGCACGACGGGAAAAAGGGTGCGCGGCATGGAAGGGAGGCTGCCCATCAGACCGGCGATGGCAACCATAGTTTCATTTTCCGTGAGGCGAAAGCCGGCGGTTGAAGAGATGGCGCAGTAATTCCTCCAGTGGGCCGTTCACGATCAGATCAAAGTTCACGGTCGAGACAACGCTTTCGCCCACCGGCCGGGCCGAAATCCGCAAAGTCGCCGTGTGGCCCGTGGGGTCGTCTTGTGGGCGGACGCTGAGGCTTAGCGACTCGACCCGCAGCGGCACGCGCCCCAGTTCGATCTCGTGCAGCGCGTCGTAGACGGGATTGGCCACCTCCGCGCCGCGTGCCAGCGGGCCAAGCCACGTCGGTAGCAACATGAGTTTCGCCGGCATGTTGGACGAGAGCAGTCCGGGAGCCGCCTGCAGCCGGAACACCGGGGCAAGCTGACCCTGCGCCACGCTTAACCTGGCCTCGCCCACGCTCAACCTGCCGTCGGCGGTCCAACCAAGGGCCACGCGGCCGCTCACCCGCCCGCTCGTCTCGGCGACGCCGCCCGGCGGCAGCAGCGGGCGAACTTGCGCGAGGTCGAGGCCGGCGAAGTCCAGTTGCACGACGGTTTCGGCGTTGGGGGTGGCGAAGGCGAAGACGAACGGTTCGGCCTTCACGTGCCCGCCGAGCGCCCCGACTTCGGCGCGGGTGAGGCGGAGCTCACTTTCATCCGGCAGGGAAAATGTTATCAGCCCGTTCGCCAGTGCGATGCCGCCCGCTTGGGCGGTGCGAAAGGTCACGACCTGCTCGGCCGGCGCATGCAGGGGGCTGAGGCCGTCGAGTCGCAGGTCGGCAGTGACGCCTTGGAGGGTCGTGCCCGAGCCGGCGTGGGCGAGCGTGGCGTCGCGCAGCGTGACGGTAAGTGCGCCGTCCGGCACGCCGGTACGCAGTGTGCCTGCACCGGTGAGATGGATGGTGCCGGCGTTCACAGAAATTTCCTTCAGCCAGGCTAGGGAAAAATTCTCGGCGACGACGGGCAGCCAGAGTGCCGCGTCCACCGTTGCTGTAGTCAGCCGCCACACGCCGTCACGGCTGAGTGGATCGAGTTCGATTTCGCCTGCCAGTTTCAACCCGTCGGCCTCCGCTTCGACAACCAGTCGCTCGCGCCCGCCGCGGGCGGCTGTGGCGGTGAGGTGCCAGCGCACGTCGGGCACACCCGGGCTGGTGAACACGCCGGTCATGTCCCCGCTGAGCACGGGCAGGGGCCATGGGGGCTGAGCCGCAGGAGCATCGGCGGCGGTGGCGAGCGTGAAGCCGAAGGCGGCCGTCGCCGCGCCCAAGAAGTGGAGAAAGCGGCTCAAGACGGAGGAAGTGGCGGAGGATGGCCCAAGGGTAGTCGGTTCACGCGGATCGCAACTTTATGCCGGTGCGGCCAATTTGCCATCGCCAAGGAGCCACAGAAAAACAGTCAGCCGGCCACGGTGCTGTGCCTCACCCGCCGAGGTAGGCGGCCTTGAGCCGCGGGTCGTCACGCAGTTCGATGCTCGGGCCGGACATGACGACGCGGCCCGTCTCGAGGACAAATGCATGCGAGGAGACGGCGAGCGCGAGGCGGGCGTTTTGTTCCACCAGGAGGATGGTCAGGCCGTGGTTGCGGTTGATCTCCTGGATTTTCTCGAAAATCGTGCCGACGAGCCGGGGGGCAAGGCCGAGCGAAGGCTCGTCGAGCATCAGGAATTTCGGGCTGCCCATCAGCGCCCGGCCGATGGCGAGCATTTGCTGCTCGCCGCCGGAGAGCGTGCAGGCGGACTGGCGCAGACGTTCTTTCAGCCGGGGGAAGATGCCAAAGACGTAGTCGCGGTTTTCAGCGATGCGTTGCCGATCATGCTGGAGGTAGGCCCCCATCGCGAGATTTTCGTCCACGGTGAGGTTGGCGAAAATCATGCGGCCCTCGGGCACGTGGCCGAGGCCGCGCGCGACAATCTCGTGCGGCGGAAGGCGGGTGAGGTCGGCGCCGTCGAAGGTGATGCGGCCGCCGCGGGCGCGCCGCAGGCCGGAGAGGGCGCGCAGCGTGGTGGTCTTGCCCGCGCCGTTGCCGCCGATGAGCGTGACAATCGCACCCGCCGGCACGGCAAACGACACGCCGTCCACCGCGTTGATCGCGCCGTAGGAGACGGAGAGGTTGGTGACGGTGAGCATGCGGAGGTTTCCGATTTTAGAATTTGGATTGGTTTCGGAGGATGGAGTTCAGGGCGTTTGCGTGGCCGGTAATCCAAAATCGAAATTCCAAAATCCAAAATAAGATTTCAGTGGTGCGTGAGCGATTGCTGATGATTTTCCCCGAGGTAGGCCTCGATGACCTTGGGGTCGTTCTGGATCTCGGCCGGGGTGCCCTCGGCGATTTTTTCGCCATGGTCGAGCACCGCGACCCGCTCGCAAAGGTCCATTACGACTTTCATCGAGTGCTCGACCAGCAGGATGGTGAGCTTGAACCGCACGTGGATTTCTCGGATCAGGCGGCACAGTTCGGCTTTTTCGGTCGGGTTCATGCCGGCGGCGGGTTCGTCGAGCAAGAGCAGGCGCGGCCGCGTGGCGAGGGCGCGGACGATCTCGAGGCGGCGCTGGTCTCCATAGGGGAGGCTGCACGCGGGCTGGTCGCGGAAGCGGAGGAGATTGAACATCTCCAGCAGCTCCTCGGTGCGGCGCAGGATGGCCGCCTCGTCGGCGCGGAAGGCGGCGAGGCGCACAAGCGTCTGCGCGGGCGAGGAGGCACGGTGGAGGTTGCAGGCGACGCGCACATGGTCGAGGACGCTGAGGCTGGCGAAGAGCCGGATGTTTTGAAACGTGCGCGCAATGCCGAGCGCGGCGATGCGGTGCGGGCGCAGCCCGGCGAGTGGCCGGCCCGCGCAGGACACCGCGCCGGAGGTCGGCTGATAGACACCAGTGACGAGGTTGAACAAAGTGGTCTTGCCCGCGCCGTTGGGGCCGATGAGCCCGACCAATTCGCCCTCGGCCACGGAGAGATCCACCTCGCAGACGGCGGTGAGGCCGCCGAAGCGGAGCGAGGCTCCGGCGAGCCGCAGGAGCGGCTCGCCAGTTGCGGGTTTGGATCTTGGATTTTGGATTTCCACGTGGGGCTGGCGGCTCAGGGTTTCGCTCTGCCAAATCTGAAATTGAACAGCCCCTGCGGGCGGACGAGCATAAGGACGATGAGCAGGAACGAGTAGAGAATCATCCGATACTCGGCCACGGGGCGCAGCACTTCGGGCAGCAGGGTGAGCAGGATCGCGGCGAGGATGACGCCGAGCGTATTGCCCATGCCGCCGAGGATAACCATGACCACGATCTCAATGCTCTTGGTGAAATCAAAGCCGCCCGGGGTGATCGTAAGCCGGAAGTGCGCGTAAAGCCCGCCCGCGATGCCCGCGAAAAACGCGCCGACCACAAACGCCACCATCTTGTAG
>JBAXLL010000099.1:0-6540 GCA_037134835.1 Verrucomicrobiota bacterium | reverse complement strand
GCGCAGGCTCACGCGTTGGCCGGGGCGGAGGAAATTTTCGAGCACGAGCTTCGGCTCTGCGCCCAGAATAATCGCGGCCTCGCCCACGGCGGTGAGAAACTCCGCACTGCGGTCCGTGCGGCCGCGCGAGTCAATCAGGCTGCGGATTTCCACCAGCCGGGTGCGGGCCTCGTCCTCGTGCTGGGTGAACAACGCGGCCTCGCGGGCGAGCAGGCGCAGGCGAACACTCTGCGTGTTGTAACGCAGCGCGCGGGTAAGCTGATCGCGGGCCTCGGCATAGCGGCCGAGGGTGATCAGCGTGTCGGCGCGAAGCCGCCACCAAGCCTCGTTGAACACGTCGGCCGTGGTGCCCTGTTCGGCGGCGGCGAGCGCGGCCTCGTATTCACCCTGAAGGAAAAGTTTTTGTGCGGCCGCCAGCTCGGCCGAAATCGGGGCGGGAGCCGACGCCGTGACGGCGGGAGTGGCGGCACCGCGGGCGGGCGCACCCCGTCGCGCGGGTTGCGCGGCGCCGGCCGGCAAAACGGTCAGCAGCGCAACGGCCAGGCCGAGGCGAAGAGTGGGGATGAGGGCAACGCGGCACGGGCGCGATGAGGGCATTCCGTCACCAAAACCGGCGCGCCCACCGCTGGCAAGGGTGTTGCACGAACAATTTTTCAGCACGGCGGACGCAAGTGACATGTCCCCTAAGACGCGCCGCGCGGGCGATTGTTGCGCGTGGCGACAAGCTTTCTTGCTCCCTCCCCGTCTCGCGCAGATCGGCACGGGGCGGTCACCCGACCGAAGAAGATCGTTTCACTCACCGGTTAAACCGAAACCGATAGCGGTTTCATACCCCGGCCTTCATGACGGTGGGGCAGTTGGGCTAATCGGCAGTTTGCTCGCTCGTCGCTCCACGCCTCACTCCTGCACCGGGCTACGCAGGGCCCATTGCGGCGCGGACCACCAGAAGGGGAACGGCGGTGTTGTGCCGCACTTTTTCAATCGTGCTGCCAAAGAAAATGTCGGCGACAAGCTTGTGGCCGTGCGAGGTCAGTGCGATGAGGTCGCACTGTTCGGCCGCCGCCACCCGGATGATTTCCGTGGGCGGGTTACCGAGCGCAAGCAGGGTGGTGACAGGCAGCCCGTCGGCGCGCAGCCGGGCGGCGGTGGTCTCCAAGTACTCGCGGTCGGCGCGGATCTCGTCGGACTCGGCGAGCTTCAATTGCTCGAAATTGAGCGCGGCAAAGCCATCCGCCACATGGACGAGCAGCAGTGCCGAGCCGAGCTGGCGCGCCAGCGCTGCGATGTGCGGCAGGAGCGTGCCGTCGGCGGAACCGTTCTCGAGGGCGACGAGGATTTTTTTGTACATGGTGATTATTTGCCGCCGGTAAGGCCGAAGATTTCGAGGAGGAGCTTCCCATTCAGCGCAATGATGACAAGCGTGATGCCCCAGCCAAGCAGCTTGACCCACCACGGGTTCACGAACTCGCCCATCTTGGCCCGGTCGCCGGTGAAGCGCATCAGCGGCCAGCACGCAAAGCCGAGCTGCATCGAGAGGCACACCTGGCTGGCGACGAGCAGCTCCGTACTCTTGCTCTCGCCGAAACAGCCGATCACGACGACCGCCGGCACAATGGCGATGCCGCGCGTGATCAGCCGCCGCAGCCACGGGCGCAGGCGGATGTTGAGGAAACCCTCCATCACGATCTGCCCCGCCAGCGTGCCGGTGAGCGTGGAGTTCTGCCCGGAAGCGAGCAGCGCGACGGCGAACAGGGTGCTGGCAAACGTCACGCCGAGCACGCCGTCGAGGAGATGAAATGCCTCTTGGATCTCGCCGACGCCCTCATGCCCCTTACCATGGAAGGCGGCCGCAGCGAGGATCAGAATCGCGGCATTGATGAAGAGCGCGAACATGAGCGCAAAGGTCGAGTCAATCGTGCCGAACTTGATCGCCTCGCGCTTGCCGCCGGCGGTCTGCTCGTATTTCCGGGTCTGCACGATGGAGGAGTGCAGGTAGAGATTGTGCGGCATGACGGTCGCGCCGAGGATGCCGATGGCGACATAGAGCATCTCGGAGTTTTTGAGCACTTCGAGGCGCGGCATGAAGCCGGCAAAGACGCCGCCAAGGGCGGGCTGGGCGATGAACAGCTCCACCGCAAAACAGCCGCCGATGGTCAGGATCAGCGTGATGACGAGCGCCTCAATGTAGCGGAAGCCCCGATGCTGGAGCAGCAGCACGATGAGCACGTCGAGTGCGGTGATAACGCAGCCCCACACCAGCGGGATGCCGAAGAGCAGTTGCAGCCCGATGGCCGAGCCCACGACCTCCGCGAGATCGCAGGCCGCGATGGCCAGCTCGCAGAGAATCCACTGGAACCAGACGACCGGGCGCGGGTAATGGTCGCGGCAGGCCTGCGCGAGGTCCCGGCCCGTGGCGACACCCAGCTTGATGCACAAATGCTGGAGCAGGATCGCCATGAAGTTGGAAATCATGATGACCGACAGCAGCGTATAGCCGAACTTCGCGCCGCCGGCGAGGTCGGTCGCCCAATTGCCTGGATCCATGTAGCCGACGGCTACCAGAAACCCGGGGCCGGAAAAAGCGAGCAGCTTCCGCCAGAAGCCCGCGCCTGCCGGCACGAGCACGCTGCGGTTGGCTTCCGGCAGGCTCGGCCCCGCGGCGACCCGGCGCCAGCCGGCGTCCGCCCCAGCGGAACCTTCCGACGATCCATTCGAATTCATGAGGGCGAGACCAACATTTTGTTTTTGATTAGTCAAAATATATATTTTGTTGCTTCAAAACCGTTTTCCTGCCCGCCTCCGGGCATGGCCACCGTCGCGGTCGAAAACTACCTGAAGCATATCCTGCTGCTCTCCGAGGGAGAGGCCGAAAACGGCCTCGTGCCGATGGGCGCGCTCGCCGCCGCCATGGCCGTCGTGCCCGGCACGACGACGACAATGGTCAAGGCTCTCGCCGATGGTGGCCTGGTCGAGCACCGCCCCCGGCAGGGGGTGCGACTCACGGGCGAAGGCCGGCGAGTGGCGCTCGGTGTCCTGCGCCGCCACCGGCTGATCGAAACTTTCCTCGTCAATGTGCTCAAGATGG
Organism: Verrucomicrobiota bacterium; assembly: GCA_037134835.1. Taxonomy (GTDB): domain Bacteria; phylum Verrucomicrobiota; class Verrucomicrobiia; order Opitutales; family Opitutaceae; genus CAIYUN01. Next base: position 3,455 of record JBAXLL010000099.1, on the reverse strand, counting down.
ACTGGTCGGCCGTCCACCCCGAGGCTGAACGGCTGGAGCACGCCATCTCCGACGAGGTGCTTGACCGGCTCGATGCGCTGCTCGGCCACCCCGCGACCGACCCGCACGGCGACCCGATCCCCAGCGCGCAGGGCAAGCTAAGCACCGAAGTCCATGCGACGCTTGCCACCTGCGCGACAGGCAAGCCTTTGCGGGTCGTGCGCGTCACGGAGCAGTCGGCGGAGTTTTTGCACTTCGCCGAGGTGCACGGTCTCGCGCCCGGCGCGACCGTGCGCGTGACGGATCGCAACCTCGCGGCCGGTCTGGTGACGGTGAAAAAGTCCACGGGTCACGCGCTCGCACTCAGCCTCGCCGCGGCGGGGAACATTCTGGTCGCGCCGGTGCAGTGAGGGTCCGAGGACGCAGCACAGTCAACCGGTTGACCGTGCTGGCTTGGAAAACGCGGTCAGGTTGACCGCGCTACGTCACAAGAATTTCTACGGAAGATCACAAAGACCGCGAAGGAGACCGTCGCCCCTCTGGCTTCGCGTCCTTTGCAAACTACTTGGTGCAAAATCGCTGCGCTTTGCCTGCTTCTGGCGATCACCGCTTACGGCAGCTTGGCCTGAATGAGCTTGCTGACAGTGGCGAAGTCAATGAGCCCCGCGTCGGGACCCTGCTTGAGTACGCCGATGACTTTGCCCATATCTTTCTTCGACTGTGCGCCCGTCGCGGCAATGGCGGCGCTCACAAGCGCCTCGAGCTTCGCCGTATCCAGACCCTGGGGCAAGTATTTTCCCAGCAGCACAATCTCGGCACGATTGGCCGTAACGAGGTCGGCGCGGCCGGCTTTCTCGAAGTCGGCGGCGGCATCTGTGAGATTTTTGACCGCCTTGCGCAGCGTAGTGATGACGAGCGCGTCATCCATTTCGCGATTGGCGTCCATCGCCGCACGCTTGATGGCGGCGTCAGCGGTGCGGAGGGCGGTGGTCACGGCAGAGTCGCGGGCCTTCATGGCGGTGATGATGTCGGCGCGGAGGGTGTCGTAGAGGGGAGAGGGCATAGGGAGAAAATTGCGGATTGGGGATTTTGGATTGCGGAATGTAACAGAAGCCGGAATCGGAGGGGTGAGGCGGAAGAATTACGGAGTTCGGAATGCGGAGTGCGGAATGGGCCGGAAGGGGTTAGGAGACAGAGCTGCGGAACCCTGAAAGGGGAAATCAGATCCAGAGATAGACGTAGAGGGCGAAGGAGACGGCGGCAAGGCCGGCGGCGGCGGCGGCCGACCATAGCAGGTTACGCTGGCGGGCGGCCATGGCAAAGGTGGCGATGATCACAGCGGCCTGGGCGCTCAGCATGCCATAGAAGAAACGCTGGCTGCGCCGGTGGTGCCGTTCGGCGGACAGGTTGCTCTGGCGGACCTGAATTTCGCCGAGGGCGGCGATGGTGCGGTTCAGCACCGCCTCGGCGTCATACCGGAGCATGGAATAGCGCAGGCGCAGCTCGGCAAAGTCGCGGCGCAAGGCCTGCTGCGCGGTTCCGGCCTCATCAATCGCGTCGCCGAGCCGGTCACCGCCAGTGATCACCGGACGCAACAGCGTGTCAAAATTGTGGGCATGGTCCTGGGCCGCACGGACGGCGGCGGCGACTTCCTCGGGCTTGACGGCATTGAGCCGCACCGAGAGTTCCGGCTCCGGCAGGAATTGCTCAATGCCGTCGAGAATCGCCTGCATTTTCGGATCGGGCGCGGGCGCGACCGTCTGTTCGGGCAGGCGGCCGGTGAGGAGCAGCGACAGCGCGGCCTGAACCGGGTCCGGACTGGGCAGAGTGGCCGCAAAAGCGCGGAGGGCACCGGCGTTGAGCTGGTGTTCGCCGCCGGTGAGCTGGACCACATCGAGCGTGCCCGACTGGATGGCGCTGCGCAGGCGCTTGGCCTGAAAGAAGCCCCATTGGTCGCCAACCTTGGACTGTTGTTGGGCGGCGAGGGCCCGGTCATATTGGGCCTTGGTCATCTCGCCGTTGGACAGTCCGGCCAGCAGGGTGGCAATGACGGTCAGCACGACCGGCGTCATCCCCAGCACCTTGCCCCACCTGGTCGGTGGCAGATCGGCCTTCAGGGCCTCTGGAATCTTGGTGGCCATGGCGAAGTGCGCATCATTCAGCGCACGACCCGGGCGCCACCGCCCGCGAAAGTCTTTTCGACTTCCTTGCGGGTGGCCATCGAGGTGTCGCCGGGGGTGGTCGAGGCGAGCGCGCCATGGGCGGCACCATACTCAACCGCCTTCTGCGCCTCATTGAACTGGAGGAAGCCGAATTGCAGGCCCGAGGCAAAGCTGTCGCCGCCGCCGACGCGGTCGAGGATCTCGAGTTCCTGGTATTGGCGTGATTCGAAGAATTTTCCGTCGTGCCAGAGGATCGCGCTCCAGTCGTTCTTCGTCGCGGTGATGACGCGGCGCAACGTGGTGGCCGCGACCTTGAAATTCGGGAAAGCTTTCACGGCGGTCTCGATCATCGCCTTGAAGGCATCGGTCTCAATCGCAGAAATATTATGGTCCACCCCCTTGACCTCGAAACCCAGCGAGGCGGTGAAGTCCTCCTCGTTGCCGATCATGACGTCCACGTATTTGGCAATCTCACGGTTGACCTCCTGCGCCTTCTTAAGCCCGCCGATGGTCTTCCACAGCGAGGGGCGGTAGTTGAGGTCGTAGCTGACGATCGTGCCGTACTTGTTAGCGGCCTTCACGGCTTCAACCGTCAGCTCGGCGGTGGAGGCGGACAGCGCGGCGAAGATGCCGCCGGTGTGGAACCAGCGCACGCCGAGCTTGCCGAAGATATGGTCCCAATCGATGTCGCCCGGCTTGAGTTGGGAAGCTGCGGTGTTACCGCGATCGGGATTGCCGACCGCACCGCGGACGCCGAAGCCGCGCTCGGTGAAATTGAGGCCGTTGCGGACGGTGCGACCGATGCCGTCGTCTTCGCGCCATTTGATGAAGTCGGTGGCGACGCCGCCCTGCATGATGAAGTCCTCGACGAGATGGCCGATTTCGTTGTCGACGAAGGCGGAGCAGACGGCGGTTTTGTAGCCGAAGCATTTGCGCAGGCCGCGCGACGTGTTGTATTCGCCGCCGCCTTCCCAGACCTTGAATTCGCGGGCGGTGCGAATCCGTCCCTCGCCGGGATCGAGGCGAAGCATGACTTCGCCGAGGGAAATTTGGTCAAACGCGCAGGATGCGGAGGGCTTGATGGTGAGGCTCATGGTGAAAAGCGGAGAGTGTAAGGACTAAGGTGGAGAGTTGAAGAGGGAAGTTTGGGCGCGGTGGACGAACGGCTGATCAACGCGGACGAGACGAAAAGGAATGAGCGAAGAAGGCCGCGAGGTTGGGGTCAATCCCGAGGTTTCGCCGGCTGGAAAAAGGGGTGCCACGGTCGTACTGCTGGGGACGCGGCGCCCTCGCCGCGGGAAGAGGAGAAAATAC
>JBAXLL010000098.1:0-6550 GCA_037134835.1 Verrucomicrobiota bacterium | reverse complement strand
CCATTGATAGGGGTGCAGTCGAAACGCGCCCCAGGCCGCGAGATCGCCCGCCCGAATCACGCCAGCCTCTTCGAGCTCGTGGCAGTCGATGCTCGTGAGTATCCGCAGGGCGTTGTGGAATTCCTCGAAGGTCATGTCGGCTTCCCCTTGTTCAGCGAACCACGGACTCGTGCTTCGCGTAGATGCGGACACCGGGAATGCGGAGAGGGCATTTCCCGTCCTTCGTCGTGGCGGCCTTGATCGCGACCCGGATCGCGCCCTCGTTGACGCTCAGATAGGCGCGCGGCACCGCGTCGGCGTCGTCGACTTCGAAGACCCAAACGGTGCGGAGCGACGCCACCACGCCCAGGTCGGTGCGGGCGCGGGTGAGCTCGGCGGCCTTCACCTTGGAGTCGGCCTTGGCTTCGCTCGATTCGGTGCGGGCAGCGGCGGCGCGGTCGCGGGCCTCGCGGCTCTCGGCCTCGGCTGCGACACGCTCGGCCGCCAGCCGGTCGGATTCGGCCTTGGCTTCGGCTGCAGCGGCGCGACTTGCCTTATCGGTCGCCTCACGCTCGAGCCGGGCCGCTTCCGCCGCCGCCTCGTCGGCCGCGCGCTTGGCTGCGTCCAGGCGGGCCTTCTCTTCCCGAGCGATGCGGGCCTCCTCGTCGGCGCGGGCCTTGGCCTGCCGGGCTTCCTCCTCGCGGCGGCGGCGCTCTTCGTCGGCGACCTTGCGCTGATAGGCCGTGAGCAGGCTCCCCATTGCCTGCTTCACCGCGTCGACCGGGTCGGACAGCTTCTTGAAGAAGCCGTCGACCAAGCGGCCGGCGGCGAGGTGCGGTTCCTTCGCCGACACGCGGGCCGCGTCGCTGTTCTTCGTGAAGGCGGTGCACGACTTGATCGCGTCGGCCAGCTTGGCGGCGGTTTCCTCGTCGTCGCACGAAGCCGGCAGCCGGTCCTTCATGCCGACGAGCTGCGCGCCGCGGTCGATGAGATCGCCGTGCGTCTCGCGCAATTGGTCGCCGATGATGGCGAGAGGGTCCGGAGGTAAATTGTGGCCCAGCATTGCGGCGTTGGTATCGGGCATCTGTCGGCTCCTAGAAACGTGGCGGAAGGGAATGGAAATCAACGGCCTTGCGCGGGTGCGCCTTGGGATGATCGGGCTGATGGGCGCGCATGTGCGCGGCGTGCGCGATCAAATAGCGATATTCAGCTTCGTCGATGGGCTCGCGGGCGCAGTAGGGCCACGCGCGCTCGACGTCGAGAGGCACCCGGCAGCGATAGCCGGTGTCGTCGTCGCGTTCCCAGCGGTCGGTGCGGCCGTCGATCTCGACGAACCATCCAGGCGCGCGATCCTGTGGCTCTCCGCTTATTTCAGCGAGCCCCCACCAAATTCGCACCGAGACGCGCGGCCCGCCGCGAGCAAGCCTCATCGCGTAGTATCCGGGGCGAGGCGGCCATGCCGGGACGGACTCAAACATCGCGCTTGCCGCCCTTCGGCTTGCCGGCGAATCGCTCGGCATATTCCCGAGCCTCCCGCACCTTCTCGCGGTGCCGAAGCAGCCGCTCGCGATCACGGCGGCGGGTCGAGGCGCTCTTGTGCTTCTTCCGCGGCTCGGTGGCCGGCGGGCTGGTGTTATCGGTCACGCTTCACCCTCTCGCACTTGATGCGCGTTGCCTTCGCCGCGACCATCGCCAGCGATGCGGCGTCCAGGTCGCAGGCGGTTGACGTCTCGAGCGTCTTGCCGCGCGGCCGGCAGGGGCCATCCGGCGGGCATTCGACGAGCTGCCATCGCGTCGCTTGTTCCAGATCGGCGGCGATGGCCCTGGGCGCGAAGAAGGCGCAAAGCACGAGGCCGACCGCGACGAGCGCCACGGCCAGCCAATCCCAGCGGGTCAACGGTCCCTCGGGGCGCGGCTCGATCACTCGGCCCCTACGAACTGATTCCAGTTACGGACGACGAAGGCATCGCCGACCGAGCCCGGTGCCTGCCGGCCGCAGGCGTCGCAGCGCATGAAGGCGTAGGCCGAGACCGAATGCTTCTTCACCGAGCGGGGCGGGCGCTTCGATCCGCACGGGCAGGGCTCGGGCTTCGGTGTTGCCAGCGACGGCAGCGGTGCCGGGCCGGTGATCCTGGGCGGCGCGCCGCGGCGGGCGAAGGGGCTGCCGGCGCTCATGACCGCCCCGCGTTCTGCCGGCGCGTCCACTCGACCGCCGCCGCTTGGTGCGCGAGGTGAATCGCGTGCTCGCGGATCGGCCGCCGCCCGCTCTGGCAGAGCTGCCGAAGCGTCTCAACGAAAGCCTGATTGAACTGCCCGGCGGTGAACGCCCGGCGGGCGGCGAAGAGCGCGACCTCCTCGGCGTTGTCGACGGTGATTGCGCGGTCGGCCGCGTATTGCTGGCCGCTGATAAAGGGGAGCAGTGACATATGCCGATCTCCTCGGATGGTGCGCCCCGGCCGGGGGAGAAGTGGCCGGGGCGCGTTCCTCGTCGTTGCCGCTTGGGGTGCGGCGAGGCGGATAGTCGGAAAATATTCCGGCAACGTCAACACAAATCGGAAAATAATCCGGTCCATTTGTGAGGCCGCTTGCCGCTAGCCTCCAAAGACGCGGGGAGGCTGGGCATGGAATTACTGCTTATCGTTGTAGGAGCCGGCGTCGCTTTCTGGTGCGTGTTGGCCCTTAAAAAGCGACGGCAGCCGGCGAGCCTGCCCAGGTCCGATGCTCGAACGCAGACTGCGCCGCACCCGACCGTCTTAGAGGTTGGGGTGCGTTGGGCTCAATTGCCGGATGGCGTAGAGGCGCAAATCGTGGCGGCGTTGCAGCGCGGTGGCGATCCCGGCGAAGAATGGATAACCGCCACCATGCCCAAGAACGACGGGCGGATAAGGATGGCCCCGTATTCTGCGCGCTTTCAGTCAGTCGCGGGCGAGTCGTTTAACAATCCGGATGGAAAACCGCGGCGAAAAATCTTGAAGGATGCCGAGATTGGCGGGCGCGTGTTTCTAGTAGCCGAGCCGACCAACCGATACGACCCCGACGCGGTCGGTGTCTTTCTCGACAAGGGCGGCGGCGATACGGCCCAAATCGGATACCTGCCGCGCGGGGAGGGATTCGGCTACGATACGACATCTGGCCATGTAGCAGCGTGGCTTGCGCGCGTTCAGGCACCGGAGCACGGAGCGCCCCTAGGTGCCGTGCTTTATTTGGTCCTAAAAGACGCCTGACGGCAGAGAGGTGGGTGGCATGATCGAGGTATTGATCGTCTGGATTCCGCTTTGTGCGCTGGTCGGCTGGGTCGGCAGTCAGAAGGGCCGCAGCGGCATCGGCTTCTTTTTCCTGTCGTTTTTCCTCAGTCCGCTCATCGGCATTTTGGTCGCCATTGCGCTGCCGTCGCTCGGTGTGGCGAGTGCATCGGTCACGACCAGCGCGACCAGGGCATCGAGCGGGGGCGGCTGGATTGTGTGCCATGCCTGCCCGCGAACGCGCCCGGCGAATTCAGAGAGGTGTCCGCATTGCGGTGCTGGAAAGCCCGACCCTCGCGCCGGGCAGAAAAAATGTCCAGCTTGTGCTGAATGGATTTTGACGGAGGCCAAAAAGTGCAAGCACTGCGGCGAAGCTGTTTAGCGGCTGCGCTTTTGCTGGCGCTACCGGCCGCTGCGCAGACCGTGACCGATGGCGACACGATCAAGTTAGATGGCACGACGTATCGAATATGGGGCATCGACGCGCTCGAGACGCATCAAGCCTGCGGCGACGGATGGGCCGGCGGCGTCGATGCCGGGGCCTACATGCGCGAGCTCGTGCGCGGGAAGACGATCACTTGCGAGCCGCGCGTCAAGGATCGGTACGGCCGAACCGTCGCGCTATGCCGCGCGAACGGCGAAGACCTGGGCGCGGCCATGGTGCGCGCCGGCATGGCCTATGCCTTCATCCGGTACTCGAGCGACTACGTCGCCGACGAAGCCACGGCGAAGGCTTCCGGCCTGGGCGTGCATGCCCATCAATGCGAAAAGCCCTGGGACTGGCGCGCTCGAGTGCGCGGCGACCGCTAGCCCTTCTTCTTCACCCACACGATTCGCGCCACCGCCGCGACGGCCTGATCTTCCATTGGCGCGTAGGATGGATTGAGGCTGGCGAGCGTGAACCGGCCGCGCTTGCTGCCGGCCTGCAGCACCTTCACGAAGCGGCGACCGTCTTTGAGTTTGATGATGACGAGCTTGCCGAGAAGATTGCGCGGGTCCGGGTCCATGAACCGATGAAAGAGCAGATCGCCATGCTCATAGGCCGGCAGCATCGACCGGCCGCGCACTTCCAGCACCTCGCCCTCGGCCAGCTCTGGCGGCGCGGCGACATAATCAATCGGGCCGTCGCCTTCAACGGGCTCGACGACCTCGTCGCCCGCTCCGACGTATGACCGAATCGGTAAATCAATATCCGCCGCTGCGCCAGGGCGAAGGCGGGAAGGCGAAATGTTGCGATTAAGCAACTTGCTAGCGCCCGCCGCGAGCTTTTCATAGGTCTCGTCGCTCATGGAGCGGGCCGGGCCGTCGCGGAATTTCCGCAAGATGCCCTCTCCCACGCCAGATGCCTTTTCCCAGGGGAAATCCTTCAACCCCGCGGACTTCTGAAACGCGACCAATGCCGCCACTGCTTTGCGTTTATCGTAGGCCATGCGGGGCAGTGTGGCTGGAGCCGGATTATCCTCCGACCGGATAGTGTTCCGAATTTCGGTGTTGCAGCCGGAAAATAATCCGGGTAGCGTCCCGGCCATGACCGTTTCACCCGACATAGACGCCACCATCTCGCGCATTCAACGCTGGCTGCGGGACACCGACCAAACGAATGCCGCGCTCGCGGCGGCGGCGGGGGTTGACGAGAAGACCATCCGGCAGGCCGCCGGCCCCGGCTGGAATCCGACCATGAGCACGCTTCGCAAGGTCATGGCGATTGTGCCAAGTGTCTGGCGACCCGGCGAGGCGTTGCCCCGCAAGGCCGTGCGCCGGAGGGTCGCCTAGGTCATGGGGGCGGGGGTTCGTCATGCCTTGAAAGGTGGGGGCCGTGATCGAGCCCTTCACCCGGAACGGTGGGCCACGCTTCCGGGATGCCGCTCATGAGCCGCGCCCCGTTCAACCCGGTCAAGGTGCGCCCATTCGGCACCGTCGCCCGCTGCGTCGCCGAGCTCTTCAAGCAGGCAGGCGGCATCAAGGCCGTCGTGGTGAAGCTCGGCGTCCAAAAGTCGGTGGCCTACGGCTACACGGAGGAGGGCACCGACGCGGCGATTTCGTTTGCCAAGGTGGCGGCCCTAACGAGCCCGCAGGCCACGGCCGCGGCGGCATGGCTGGCGCACCTTGCCGGCGGCGTCTTCTGCCCGATGCCCGAGGGGCGCTCGGGCGACGCCCTGGCGCTCACGTCCGATGCCGCTCGAGCGAATGGCGAAGCCATCGCCTCAGTGATCGAAGTCCTGCGCGACGGCCGCATCACGCCCGACGAGCGCGCCAAGGTGCTGCCGCTGGTCGAGGCGGCGCTCTGTGACCTCTCGGCCTTGCGGGGCTTTCTGGCGTCCGACGACGCCCAGGATCGCCTGCTCTGATTGCGACCGCGCCCGCCGGTCGCGGGCATTCTCAAGGGAGTCCCTCCGACATGGGCAGATCACCACGCAAGCGCCGGGACGGCGAAGCAACCGCCGACGACAGGCGCGATCAGGCGAACGACAGCGGGCAGATCGAGCTCAACCTCACCTTCAAGGCCGCCGACAAATTCAAGCGCAATATCGAGCGCCTGACGCAGCAGATGGCCGACCTCAAAATGGAGCTCGCCAGCGAATATAAGAGCTTCGAGGAGGCCGGCGGCGACCGGGCCGAAATGAAGCGGATCGTCAAGCTCACGAAGCAGGACGTTTCCAAGACGAAGATGCAGCTCGAGCACCGGGCGCGCTACGAGGATTGGTTTCTCAAGCCGCTGCTCGACGCGGCGGCCGAAGCCGAATCCGAAGCGGCGGGGGCCTAGTCGGTGGCGCACCTCGCTCTCGATCTCGGCCTCTCGCTCGGCTGGGCGATCTTCCACGACGACGGCGAGATCGAGAGTGGGGTGCGCCGGCTCATCGATGCCGGTGGCACGGATGGCGCGCGCTTTCATGCGATGCGCGTCTTCCTGGTCGACGCCCGCACGAAGCTCAAGCTCGACGGCGAGCAGCTCGAGGGCGTGATCTTCGAGCGGGTCGACTTCCTGGTGAAGAAGAACGGCGTCAACGCGGCCCACATCTACGGCGCGCTATGGGGGCAGGTCGTCGGCTGGTGCCACGGCAATAGCATCCCGTGCCAAGGCATCCCCGTCTCGACGATCAAGTCGCATATCTGCGGCAAAGCCTATTCGACGGCGGCTAAACCGCTGGTCACCAAGCGGGTGCAGGAGCTCTTCCCGCATGTGCGCGACCACAACGAGGCCGACGCCGTTGCGATCATCCTCACGGCACAGAAGAAGTACCCGGCCGAGGTCCCAGCATGAGGCCGACCCTCACGCTCAAGCCCAGGCACTTCGAGCCGGTCGCGCCGCCCCCGGTCGAGCAGACGGG
>JBAXLL010000097.1:0-6563 GCA_037134835.1 Verrucomicrobiota bacterium | reverse complement strand
CTTCCCCGGATGCCACCTTGCCACCCGTCCAGGGTTTCCCGCCGCCTGCTCCTGCTGGCGTCCGGCCTTCTGGCAGCCGGATTTCCGGCCGCCTTCGCCGCGGCACCGACCGTCGCGCCCATTGACCGGCAGGCACTCGTCACGCGCCACAATCCGGTGAACCGCCGGCTCGACGTGGACGCACCGTTCATGGTGGGTAACGGCCGCTTCGCCTTTGGCGCGGATATCACGGGTTTGCAGACCTTATCTGACCTCTACCAGCGCATGGGCATTCCGGTGCTGACGCTTTCGGATTGGGGGTGGCACTCGGAGCCGAATCCAAACGGCTACAAACTGGAGGACGCCAACCGTCCGTTCACGCTCCCCGATGGCCGGGTGCTCGGTTTCCCGACCAATTCCGGCGGCGCGGCCGGAGACTGGCTCCGCAAAAACCCGCATCGGCTGCCGCTCGGACAACTGGCGCTCGAGCTGATCGGTGCGGATGGCACGGCGGTGCCCATCAAGCCGGAGGATGTGACCGAACCCGAGCAGACACTCGACCTCTGGCGCGGCCTTCTCACGAGCCGATACCGGCTGCTCGGTGTGCCCGTGGTGGTGACCACGGCGTGTGATCCGGAGTCCGATACCATTGCCGTGCGGATTGAATCCGACCTGCTGGCCCAGAAAAGGCTGCAGGTGAAACTCACGTTTCCGCATGGCGACGATCTGAGCGTAAAGAACACGCCACCGCTCGACTGGAGCCGGCCGGAACGCCACCAGTCGGTGCTGAGCCGTTCCGCCTCCAGTGGTGAGACCAGGATTGCACGTACCCTGGATGACACCCGCTACGACGTGAACGTCAACGTGGGCGTCACGGAACAAGCACCCCATGTTTTCCGCCTGGCGGATGGCGGAACCAGCCCCAGCAAGGCAATGGAATTTTCCGTCAGATACGACACCACCGCCCCGCAGCCGACCAGACCCGCCCAGGAAATTTTCGCCGCCAGCGCCCGTCGCTGGAAAAAATTCTGGGAAGACTCCGCCGCAGTGGATTTTACGGGCAGCACCGACCCGCGGGCGGCCAAGCTCGAAGAGCGCATCATTCTTTCCCGCTATCTCATGGCCGTGCAGGAAGCGGGCGACGCGCCGCCGCAGGAGTCAGGCCTCACCGTGAACACCTGGTATGGGAAGTTTCACACGGAGATGATCTGGTGGCACACGGCCCATTTTGCGCTTTGGGGCAGCGACGACCTGCTGCAAAAAAATCTCGCCTGGTTTCAGGCGCACCTGCCGGAGGCGCGGGCGCTCGCGCGGAGCCGCGGGCTCGCCGGCGTGCGCTGGGCCAAGATGACCGGCCCTGAGGATCGCGAAAGCCCCGGCGGCAACCCACTCATCGTCTGGAACCAGCCTCACCTAGTCTATCTCTGCGAGCTGCTTTGGCGCAACCAGCCCACGGCCGCAACGCTTGCGAAGTATCGCGACCTCGTCCTTGAAACTGCGGACTGCCTCGCCGCGATGCTTTCGTTCGACGCCGCGAAGAACCAATACAACCTCGGCCCACCGCTTTGGATCGCACAGGAAATCTACGATCAGGCCACAAGTCAGAACCCGTCGTTTGAACTGGCCTACTGGCGTTGGGCACTGGAGGTGGCGCAGCAATGGCGCACCCGGCTCGGCCTCCCGCGCGAGGCGAAATGGGATGACATCCTGGCGCACCTCGCCCCGCTCCCCGTGCAGGAGGGCAAATATGTCGCCCTCGCCTCGACCCCCGACACCTGGGACAACCTTGCCAGCCGCCACGACCACCCCGAGATGCTGATGTCGCTTGGCTTCCTGCCCGGCCTTGGCGTGGACCGACCCACGATGGCACGCACCCTCGACGCCGTTTTGAAGACGTGGGACTGGGAAACAAAAATCTGGGGCTGGGATTACCCGATGATAGCGATGACGGCCGTGCGCCTCGGCCAGCCGGAGACGGCGCTGGAAATTTTGCTGCGCGACGGCCCCAACAACCACTGGACGCCGGGCGGACAGGTGCCTCAGGGCAGCGATACCGCGCGGCCGGGGGGAGTCGTCCCGCCCGGCGGGCGCAAATACGAAATCGCCGCCTACCTGCCGGCCAACGGGTCGTTCCTCGCCGCCGTCGCACTGATGGTCGCCGGATGGGACGGCAGCCCGGAACAATTTCCCGGGTTTCCGAAAAACGGCCGATGGGTCATCCGTGCGGAGGGGCTCCATCCGCTGCCGTGAGCCCGCCGCTGAAAATCATTGTCTGGGGCATTAACTATGCGCCGGAGGTCACGGGGATCGCGCCTTACAATGCCGGACTGTGCGAATTTCTCGCGGTGCGCGGGCACGGGGTGCGGATGCTGACGACATTTGCCTACTATCCGCAGTGGCGGAAAGCGGCGGCCGACCGAGGCCGGCTGTTCCGCACAGACCTTGTCAACGGTGTGCCGGTGCATCGCTGCTGGCATTATGTGCCGCCGCCCGGCCGCGTGACGGCAGCGAGACGCATCTGGCATGAGCTGACGTTCGGCCTCACGTCGGCGCTGCGGGCGCTGACACTGCCGCGGGCGGAGATCTGGGTGGTGGTCAGCCCGCCGCTCGTGCTGGGATTTTTTGCCTGGCTGGTCGCACGGCTGCGGGGTGGAAAGATTTTTTTTCATGTGCAGGACCTGCAGCCCGACGCGGCGGTGGGGCTGGGCATGGTGCAACGCGGCGCCTTTTCCCGCGCACTCTACGCGCTCGAGACCTTTGCCTATGCGCGGGCGGACCGGGTTTCGGGCATCTCGGACGGTATGATGCGGGCGTTTGCCGCCAAGGGAGTGCCCGCGGAGAAGCGGTGTTATTTCCCCAATTGGACCGGGACGCGGGTTGTCACCGGTACTGAGGCGGCAGCTCACGCCGCGCGCAGCCGGCATGGCGTGGCGGGCGGGGCGTTGCTGGCATTTTATTCCGGCAATCTCGGATGCAAGCAGGGGTTGGAGGTGCTGGTCGAGGCGGCGGCGTTGCTCGCCGCCACCGGGCCGGGCCGGCGGCCCGTCGTCATCGTGATCGCAGGCGAGGGCGCGGCGCGTGAGGAACTGGCGGAAAAAATTTCTGCACGCGGGCTGGACAACATCCGGCTGCTGCCCCTCCTGGCCGACGAGGACTACCAGGCGCTGCTCGCGGCGGCGGACGTCAGCCTGATTACCCAGGCGGCCGGCACGGGCCAGTTCTTTTTCCCCAGCAAGCTCCTGACCGTCCTCGCCGCCGGCAAGCCCGTGCTGGCCGTGGCCGACGCCGACAGTGAACTGGCCCACGCCGTGGCGGAGGGCGGCTTTGGCGCGGTCACTCCGGCGGGCGATACGGCGGCGCTGGCCGCACGGCTGCGCGGGCTGGCGGATGACCCTGTGCCATTGCGTGAATGGGCGGCGCGCACCGGCTGGGTGGAGCGGTTTGCCGCGCCCAAGGTGCTGGGCGGGTTTGCCGGGGAAATGGAAAAGCTTGCAGGCGCGGGCGCAGCCGGCAAGAAGGCGCAGTGGTGAGCCCTTCTTTTTTCTCTCCAATGCGACCGTTTTGCCGCCAGATTTTCTTCGCATGATTGCCTACCGTCAGCGCGGTCTCGTCAACGTCCATGCCTTTCTCGCCATCGGCGTGTCGGTGGCGCTGATGCCAATCTTCATCGTGGCGCTGCCGGGGCTGTTTCCGATCACCGAGGCCATCCCCTTTCTGCCCAAGGTCGGTCTGGTCAGCAGTGTCGATCCGTGGCCTCTGATGCTGGCGGTGGCCTTTGCCATGGCCGCGAGCTCACCGCTGGTGCGGCGGACGGGGCATGCACTGCATCTGCTCAATTTCTGGGAGGCACTGGGGCTGGCGTTGCAGCAGAGCGCATATGTGGCCGGCTGCCTCTTTGCGTTCGTGTGGGCGACCAAGGACAAGGCCATCAGCCGTGTGTTCGTCGGCGAGTATCTCGTGCTCAACTGCGTCGTGCTGACACTGTTGCACGTCCGCGCTCCGCGCGCGCTGGCCCGGCTGCTGTTTTCCGACAAGGCCAGAATGCCCACCCTGCTCGTCGGCCAGGCCGCCGCGATGGAGAATCTCGATTCGTGGATCACGAACCGGGGCCATCTCGGCATCCGGGTCGTGGGCCGGATTTCCGACGAGGCCGAACCCACCCGGGCCGAGCAGGCCCTGGCTCCCTATTTGGGCGGCATGGACCGGCTGGGTGGCCTCATCCGCGAGTACAGTGTGGGGCAGGTCATCCTGCTCGAATGGATGGAGGACGCGGCGGAGGTGGAAAAAATCATCCAAACCTGCGAGGCCGAAGGCTGTCGCTTCCTGATTTACAACAACTACGGGGCGCGGTTTGCGCGCAGCTTCACGCCGGTCGAGGAAGGCGGCCAGCACTTCCTCACCTTTCAGGCGGAGCCGTTGGAGGATCCGATCAACCGGGCTTTCAAGCGCGCGCTGGATCTCGCGGTCTCACTGCCGGTTGTGCTTTTTCTGCTCCCGCCGCTGGCGGTCGTGGTGTGGGTGGTCCAGCGCTTTCAGGCCCCGGGCTCCCTGTTTTACACCAAGCCGCGCGGGGGCCAGAACCGGCGTGAATTCGGCATGTTCAAGTTTCGCTCGATGTTCGCCGCCGGGCACGCTCCCGGGCATGAAACCCGGCAGGCCACCATGGACGACCCGCGTGTCTATCCTTTCGGGCGTTTCCTGCGGCGCACCAGTCTCGACGAGATTCCGCAGTTTGTGAACGTGCTCATTGGCGACATGAGCATCGTTGGCCCGAGGCCCCACCTGCCGCAACACGATGACGAGTTCAGCCGGATTGCGCGCGCCTACCGCGGCCGGGCGCTGGTGAAACCCGGCATCACCGGCCTCGCGCAGGTGCGTGGCTACCGCGGTGAGATCACGGACTCGGAAAAGTTGCACCGCCGTATCTACTGGGACCTTTATTATGTGACCCACTGGACGCTGCTGCTGGACATCCAGCTCATCGTCCGCACCGCGTGGTTGGTGCCGTTTCCGAACGAAGCGGCGTATTGAGCCTTGCGCGGCCATTTTTCGGCCTGTCGGAACTAAGGTTGCGTCGTGACCTGGCGGTGGTTTGGTCTGACCGGCACATGAAATTAAAATTTGCGGCCGCTCCTGGTTGGTTCCGTCTTCTGAGGCTGACGGCGGCGGTGGGGTGCTGCGCGCTGGCCAATGGCAGGGCCCATGCGGCGGAGGTCACGCTGGACATTCCGGTGTTTGCCGGTGGCTATGGGACGGCATTTTATGAGGAGACGGCGCGGCAGTTCGAGGCGATGCGGTCCGGGGTCAAGGTCAGCCTCTATGGTGATCCGCGGGTGGCGGACAAGGTGCGGGTGCGCGTGATTGACGGGCATCTGCCCGACGCTGTACTTTCGTCCAACCTGCTCTGGCCGGTGCTGATTCGTGCCGGCAAAGTACGCGATCTCACCGCCGTGCTGGCCGGGCCGAACTGGGAGGGTGACGCCCGCTGGGGCGACACATTTGTCCCGGGTGCGACGGAAGCGTGGCGGGTTGATGGGGGCATCTATGGCCTGCCCTTTGCCTATGCGTGTTGGACCATTTTTTATGACAAGGCGGTGTTTCGTGCCCATGGCTGGGAGGTGCCGCGCACGTGGGATGAGTTCTTTGCGCTGTGTGAAAAAATCCGTGCCGCCGGGCTCGCGCCACTCAGCCTGCCGGGCACGCGCTGGCTTTACGCCGACGCATTTTTGCGCGCGGCGAGCCACAATCTCCTTGGTGACGCGGCCTGGCGCGCGTTGGGCGAGCCCGCTGCCGTCGGCGCCCGGCTCGACCCCGGCTATGTGCGCGCGGCGGAGGTGTTGCAGCGCATCACGCAGCGGGAGACCGCCAAGGGCTGGGAAGGCGAATCACACACGGGCGCGCAGCAGGCGTTTCTCGCGGGCCGGGCGGCCATGACCGTGTCGGGCTCGTGGTTCGTGAACGAAATGCGCGGCAAACTGCCGCCGGGCTTCGAGCTGGGGGCGATGAACTTCCCTGTGTTTTCCGACGGTGCCGCGGATGCGAGCACGATCCAGACGGGCAGCGACTGTTTCTTTGTCTTCGCCACCGGTGACGCAGAACGGGAGCGGCTGACTGTGGATTTTCTGCGGTTCCTGACGTCGCGCGCACGGGCGGAAGCGTTTGTGCGGAGCGCCGATGCGCCGGTGGCGGTGCGTGGTGTGCCGGCGGCGGCCTATTCGCCGCTCATGCAGGACACGGTGGCGCTGATCGCGCAGGCCGGCGCGGCGTTCAACGTCCCGCAGGAAATGCTCCAGCCGCCGGCCTTGCGGCAGGCGTTGGTGGATGCCAGCCAGCTTCTGACCACGGGGAAAATCACCCCCCGTGAATTCAGCGAACGGCTTGAGGCGGCCGCCGCCGCCGACCGCGTCCGCGCCACGGAGCCCGATCACGTGGACGTGAAACATGGCTGGGCGGCGGCCTGCCTGCTGCTGGGACTTTCGGCCGTGGCGGGATGGCTGGGCTGGTCACGGGTGAGAATTTATTTTTGCACCCGAGATCGCCGGCCCCGGGCCGTGCACACCGAGGCCGCTGGAGCTGGCCAGGGT
>JBAXLL010000096.1:0-6618 GCA_037134835.1 Verrucomicrobiota bacterium | reverse complement strand
GGTGCATGCGGTGCGCGGCGTCTCGCTGGAGATCCAGCGCGGCGAGTTTCTCGCGCTCATGGGCGCGAGCGGTTCCGGCAAGTCTACGCTGATGAACACGCTCGGCTGCCTCGACCGTCCGACGAGTGGCCGCTATCTGCTCGACGACGTGGATGTCGCCGGCCTCGGCCGCGACGAGCTGGCCGACCTGCGCAATCAAAAGCTCGGCTTCGTTTTCCAGGGCTTCAACCTGCTCTCCCGCACCACCGCGCTGGAGAACGTCGAGCTGCCCATGCTCTACGCGCGCCGGCCGCTGGCCACGCGCGAGCTGCACGCCCGCGCCCTGCACTGCCTCGACATCGTGGGCCTGGCGGCCCGCGCCGACCATTTTCCCAACCAGCTGTCCGGCGGCCAGCAGCAGCGCGTCGCCATCGCGCGCGCGCTCGTCAACGAGCCGCGAATCCTCCTCGCCGACGAGCCGACCGGCAACCTCGACAGCAAGACCTCGGTGGAGGTCATGGGCGTGTTCCAAAAGCTCAACGACGCCGGCATCACCATCGTGATGGTCACGCACGAGCTCGACATCGCCCACTATTGCAAGCGCAACCTCATCCTGCGCGACGGCCGCGTCGTGCGCGACGAACTGGTGCAGAACCGCCTCGTCGCCGCCGAGGAGATGGCGAAGCTCCAGCAGGCCGAGGCCGCCGCGAAACTGACGGGCTCCGCCGCGTGACGCGGCGGAGATTTCTTATTGGTTATTTATTAACGCTCATCTGGCCATTTCAGATTCCGGCCTCCGGCATTAGCCAATAAGCGATAACCAATAACCCATAACCAATTCCCCCCCCATGCGCCTCACCAGCATCCTTGTCGTCGCTTTCCGCGCGCTGCGCCGCAACAAGCTCCGCTCCATCCTCACCGCGCTCGGCATCATCATGGGCGTCGGCGCGGTTATTGCCATCGTCAGCCTCGGCAACGGTGCTACGGCCATAGTCGAGGCGCAGGTCGCCAGCCTCGGCCAGAACATCCTCACCGTCTATCCCGGCGCGACGACCCAGGGCGGAGGAGGCGCCCGCGGCCAGCAGGGCGGCACCAGCTCGCTCACCGCCGAGGACGCCGCCGCCATCGCGGCCGAGATCGAGCACATCGACGGCGTCAGCCCCGAGATCAACAGCCGCGCCCAGGTCATCGCCAACGGCCTTAATTGGAACACCCAAATCCGTGGCGAGTCGCCAGACTACGATCGCATTCGCAACTGGGCGATCCCCCAGGGGGCGATGTTCAGCGAGGCCGACGTCAACAGCCTCGCCACCGTCGCCGTCATCGGCAAGACCGTCGCCGACCAGCTTTTCCCCAATGAGAATCCCGTCGGGCAAAGTCTGCGCATCCGCAACCTGCCCTTCAAGATCGTCGGCGTGCTGGCGGCCAAGGGCTTCAGCCCGAACGGCCAGCAGGACCAGGACGACATTGTCATCATCCCCCACACCTCGCTCCAGAGCCGCCTCGCCCGGCAGGCCAACATCTTTTCCATCCTGATCGCGGTGGACTCCTCCAAAAACATCGATCGCGTGAAGCAGGCCGTGACCGACTTGCTCACCCAGCGCCGTCAGGGTCGCGAGCCCGATTTCACCGTGCGCGACCAGATCGAGCTGGCCCAGCTCCAAAACGACAGCACCAGCACCCTGCGACTGTTGGTGCTCATCATCGCTGCCGTGTCGCTCCTCGTCGGCGGCATCGGCATCATGAACATCATGCTCGTGAGCGTGACGGAGCGCACGCGCGAGATCGGCATCCGCCTGGCCGTCGGCGCGCATGGGGCCGACGTGCTGCTGCAGTTCCTCATCGAGGCTGTGCTCCTCAGCCTGATGGGCGGCACGCTCGGCGTGCTCGCGGGCGTGGGTGCTTCCGGGGCGGTGCACCAATACCTCGGCTGGCCGGTGGCGATCTCGACGGTCTGGATCGCCGGGGCCTTCGGCTTCAGCGCGTTTGTCGGCATCGCCTTCGGTTTTTTCCCCGCGTGGAAGGCCTCCCAGCTCGACCCCATCGAGGCCTTGCGCTTCGAGTGAGCCTACGGGCGATGGTTGGCCGCCGGCGCTGCGTTCTTTTGCGTAGGCCGCCAGCTTGCAGGCACATTCTGTCGGAGCGCGAGCAAGCTCGCAGCCTACGGGACCAACGAAACCTTCGTGCCGAGGTCGTTGACCCCGGCTCGGTTTCGCCCACGCTGGCCTGCCACCTCCTCCATGTCCGCGTCCGCCGTCCAACTTCCGCGCTGGAAATGCACTGTCGCTTACGACGGGACGGCGTTCACCGGTTGGCAGAGCCAGCTCGGCGGCCAGGCGATTCAAGACCTGATCGAGCAGCGGCTGGCGGCAATTTTCGGGCGCGAGCTGCGCGTCCACGGTAGCGGGCGGACGGATGCGGGCGTCCATGCCCGCGGGCAAGTGTTTCACTTCGACGCGGATTGGGCGCACGGCGAGGCCAAGCTGCTGGCGGCGTTCCGCACCGGGCTGCCACCCACGATTCAGGTGCGGTCGGCGCGGCGGGTCGCGGCGGATTTTCACGCGCGGTTCTCGGCGAAGGGCAAAGTGTACCACTATGCGATCCGACACGGCGGCACGGCGGATCCGTTTGAGTTTCCTTTCTGCTGGGCGATGCCGCACACGCTCGACGTGGCGACGATGCGCGCCGCGGCGGCGCGGCTCGTCGGGCGGCACGACTTTCGCTCGTTCAGCGCGGTCAAAGGCGAGGAACGAGCGGACAACGTGCGGACGCTGCGCCGGCTCGACGTGACGGCCCGCGGCCCGCGCCTCCGCCTCACGGCAGAGGCCGACGGGTTTCTTTACAAGATGGTGCGGAGCCTCGTGGGCGCGCTCGTGGCGGTGGGGCAGGGCAGGCTCACGCCGGATGACCTCACTGTGATCCTGCACGAACGGCGGCGCACGCACCGAGTGAAAACCGCGCCGCCCCAAGGGCTCTGCCTGATGCAGGTTTTTTACCGATGAACGCGGCGCTCCAAACGCTCGCGCGCGGGCTGGCCGATGCGGTGTTTCCGCCTGTGTGCGTGCACTGTGGCGGGCTGGTCGGGGACGGCGGGCCGCTGCGGCATGTCTGTGGGCGGTGCGTGCCGCTCATTGTGCGCGTCACACCGCCGCATTGCGCGACGTGCGGGCATCCCTTTTACGGCGAAACCGCGGGAGAGCGGCTGTGCCCTCATTGCGAGACGCTCCGCCCGGCGTTTCACGAGGGACGCACCGTCGTTTTGCTTCAAGGGGTGGCACGCGCCTTGGTGCATGAGCTGAAATACCATCACGGCCTCCACGTGCTGGCGGACATCGAGACTTTGGCGCGCGGGGCGGCGCATGTCATGGACTTCGTGCGCGGGGCGGTGCTTGTGCCGGTGCCGCTGCATCCGCGCAAGGAGCGCCAGCGCGGCTACAATCAGGCTGCGCTCATTGCCGGGGCGCTGGCGCGCGCGGCGGGCGGTGGCACGCGCATCGAGCCGCTGCTGCGGCGGACGGAGCACACAGCGTCGCAGACGCGTTTTGACCGGGCGGCCCGCCAGGAAAATCTGAAAAATGCCTTTGCCATTGCGCGCGGCGCGGCTCCAAATCCCGGCCAGCATTACATCCTCGTTGATGACGTTTTTACCACCGGCTCCACTCTTAACGCCTGCGCACGTACGCTGCGCCGCGCGGGCGGCCTGAACCTCGACGTCGTCACCTTCGGCCACGGTTAACCCGCACATTAGCATGCATTTCGACAAACCCACCTACAAGGTCGTCCGCCGCACCAAGAAAAAGGACATCCCGCAGGGCACCTACACCAAAGATCCCATCAGCGGCCAGCCCGTCTTCAGCAAGGAAATCGAGGACAACCAGATGGTCGTCCCGCTGAGCGGCCACCATTTTCCAATAGGCGCGCGCGAACGTATCAACTGGCTGTGCGACCAGGATTCGTTTGCGGAGTCGCACGTCGGCGTGCGCTCGGCCGACCCGCTTAAATTTACGGATTCGCAGCCCTACGCCACGCGCCTCAAACGCTACGCCAAGGACAGCGGGCTGCCCGAGGCAGTCATCACTGGCACCGGCAGGATCCACGGCCTCGAGGTGTCGCTGGCCGTGATGGATTTCCGCTTTTGTGGCGGCACACTCGGCTCGGCGGCGGGCGAAAAAATCACCCGGGCCATCGAGACGGCGGCGGAAAAAAGGATTGCCTGCATTATCTTCAGCACCTCGGGCGGCGCGCGCATGCAGGAAGGTATTCTCTCGCTCATGCAGATGGCCAAGACCAGCGCCGCGCTCCAGCGGCTCGCGGCGGCCGGCCTGCCGTACATCTCCGTGCTCACGCATCCGACGACCGGCGGTGTATCCGCCAGCTATGCAACGTTGGGGGATGTGATCCTCGCCGAGCCTGGTGCCATGATCGGTTTCGCCGGTGCACGTGTCATCAAGGAGACGACGAAGCAGACGCTGCCACCGGGTTTTCAGACGGCCGAGTTTCTCCTGAAAAAAGGGCTGATTGACCAGATCGTGAGCCGGCTCGAAATGCGCGACCGCCTGCGCGACCTCCTGGCGGCGCTGCATTTGAAAAAGAAACCTGCCGCCGCATGAGCGGCGGAGGTAACGTCCAACCTCCAACATTGAACGCTCAACGTCCAAGTGGCAGCGGTGACCGGTTTGATCTGGACGAGCGGTTGCTGGATTACGCGGCGGACATCATTCGTCTGACGGAAAAATTGCCGCGCACCATGGCTGCTACGCACGTTGCCGGGCAAATGCTGCACTCCGGCACTTCCGCGCTGCCGAACCATGGCGAGGCGCAGGCCGCCGAGTCACCGGCCGACTTCATCCACAAGCTGAGCATCTGCCTTCAGGAGCAGCGTGAATCCCGCCGCTGGCAGCGCCTCACCCGGCGCGTGCCGCTCGTCGCCAAGCCGGACACGGTCACCCCGCTGCTGACCGAAACCGAGGAGCTGAGCCGCATTTTCTACCGCAGCATCCAGACCGCCCGCAAAAACTCCACCAAGGGAGGCGCTCCGAATGAGCGTTGAAAGTTCAATGTTGGAGGTTGGACGTTGTGGCGTAGGCAACTACGCCGCGACACAGGATTATTTGTTTTCCCTGAAAGCGCGCGGCGTGAAGTTCGTCATTGACCGGATGCGCGCGCTCGTCGCCGGCCTGGGGCATCCCGACCTGGCTGTGCCGTGCATCCACCTCGCCGGCACCAATGGCAAGGGCTCGACCGCCGCGATGCTCGACGCGATTTTTCACGCCGCCGGCTGGCGCACCGGGCTCTACACCTCGCCGCATCTTGTGAAGCTGGGCGAACGCGTGCAGGTCGGCCGCGAGCGGCTCAGCGAGGCGGAGATCGTGGCCTACACGCAGGAACTGCGCCCCGTGGCCGAGGCGGTCGCGCGCGACGCGCCGGACGATCATCCCAGCTTTTTCGAATTCATGACGGCGATGGCGCTGTTTCAGTTTGCCCGCAAAGGCTGCGACATTGGCATCATTGAAACGGGCCTCGGCGGCCGGCTCGACGCCACCAACATCGTGCTGCCCGAGGTCGCCGTCATCACGTCCATCGGGCTCGACCATTGCGAGATGCTCGGCGACACGCTCGAGCTGATCGCGGCCGAAAAGGCCGGCATCATCAAGCCCGGCCGGCCCGTCGTCATCGGCCGGCTACCCGCCGGCGCCGAGGGGGTCATCCGCCGCATCGCGGCGGAGCGCGGGGCGCCGGTGTATTCGGTGCGGGCCGAGTTTGGCGAGGACCTGGGCGCCTATCCCACGACCCACCTGGAGGGCGACTACCAGCGTTGGAACGCCGCCACCGCCACGCTGGTGGCGCGGTGTTTTCCGGCGCGCTGGCGGCTGACGCCCGAGATCGTCGCGCGCGGCCTGCACGAGGCCCATTGGCCGGGCCGCTGGGAACGCACGATGGTGGGCGGGCGCCCACTCATTCTCGACGCCGCGCACAATTCCGAAGGTGCGGCCGTGCTCGACACCAATCTCCACCGCCTCGTCGCCGAGACGGGCCGCGCCCCCGTCGTGATGACCGGGGCGCTCGGCGCGTCGCGGGCCCGTCCATTGATCGAGGCGATCTGCCGGCACGCGCGTGAGGTGCATTTGCTGGTTCCACACCAGTCGCGCGCCTGCACGTTTGCGGAACTGGAGGCCTGTGTGCCCAAAGACTTTCGCGGACGCGTCGTTCGTGCGACGCTGGAGGGGCTTTTCCCCGCCGCCCAAACCTGCACGGCCGGCGGGCCGGACGACACCCTGGTCGTGACCGGCTCGATCTACCTGCTCGGCGAAATCATGGAGCGCCTCGCCCCCGAGCGCGGTCCCGGCGAGGGCCGGCTGCAGGATTTTTGAGCGGGGCTGTACCTCCGCAAGCGCATTCCCCGCGTCGGCGCAACGGGCCGGGACACCGTTGGATTTAAACTTGGCCCACTTCACTTCAATCTATGGCTTGCTGTCCTTCGTCCGATCGTTCAAAAGACACCCGCTTCGCACCCATGCCCCTCATCCCTCATCCCTCATCCGCGCTTTCGCGCGCCTACGGGTGTTTTGCGGCGGAGGAGCTGTGCGTAAATTAGCCCTTGCCGCCTTATTTGCGGGTGCGGCAGCCGCAGTTTTCGGG
>JBAXLL010000095.1:0-6631 GCA_037134835.1 Verrucomicrobiota bacterium | reverse complement strand
GGGTGGCGGTAATTTACATCCTGCTGCTAGGTCCACAGCTCGCCCGGCAGGATTTGCGGCATGATCTCGGCAATCTTGATCTTCTGAAAACCTACCCGCTGCCCGGCTGGCAGGTGCTGCTCGGCGAACTGCTGGCGCCCGTGGCGATTTTAAGCGCATTGGTGTGGCTGGCCCTGCTCGCGATGGCGATGGCCTTCCGAGCGAAACTGGGGGCCTCCTTTGCGCCCGGCGTGCTGGCGACGGGCGGCGGGTGTATCGCACTGACGATCCCGCCACTGGTCATGGTCCAGCTGCTGGTGCCCAATGCGGCGGCGGTGATGTTTCCCGCCTGGGCGTCGTCCATGCGTGGACGCGGCAACGGCGGGATCGACATGATGGGACAGCGGCTGATCGTTGTGTTTGGCCAGCTGTTGGTCCTGCTCCTGGCGCTGCTGCCGGCAGGGCTCTCGGGGCTGGTTCTCATCGTTGCCTTCCAATGGCTGATCGGGGCGGGACCGGCGATCGCACTTGCCACGGTGGCGGTGCTGGTGCTGCTCGGCGGCGAACTCTGGTGTGGGATTTGGCTGCTGGGGCAACGGTTTGAAAAGATCGACCTTGCCGTCGAGCTGCGGTCCTGAAGGGTGCGTCTTGGCTGGCCCACCGAACACCGCCATGAGCATTTTCTGTTTTCTTGGACTCATGCGCTCGACCTGAAAGTACAAACGCTGGTCGCGCCGCGTGGCGCAGCAACTAGGGCCAGTCTGTGACTCGCCACCGAAGGCCGGTCACAGACCCGGCCCTACTTTAACCACCTCGATTCACGCACCGTCTCGACTCAACGGCCTGCGTCCACGCGGGTTTGATGCGTCTATTTAAATCGAAGTTTCTCTAGCTTTTTTTCTTATAAACCTTTGCGGGATCGAAGAGCGGTTGGGCGGTGAAGGCCAGCGGCCGGGCCGGGTCGGCGAGATCGGCGAGGCGGCGATAAAAGCAGGACTTGTAGCCGTTATGGCAGGAGGCGTTGGCCGCGCCGGTTTGCTCCACTTTGAGGAGCAGCACGTCCTGATCGCAGTCCGTGAACAGCTCGCGCACGAGCTGCACGTTGCCTGATTCCTCCCCCTTGACCCAGAGTTTCCCGCGCGAACGGCTCCAGTAGGTGGCCTTGCGCGTGCTCAGCGTGTGCGTGAGCGACTCGGCGTTCATGAAAGCGAACATCAATACCTCGCCGGTCGCTGCGTCCTGCGTGATACAGGGGATCAGGCCGTCGGGGCCGAATTTGGGCCGGAGGGTGGCACCGAGCTCGATCTCGGCGGAAGTGGTGCGGGCGGGAAATGCGGTCATGCGCACACCTTGGCACGGGGAGCATCAAAGGCGAGGCAGTTTTCTGCCGATGGTTCAACGCCGGCCGTGTCACATCCGGACTTGTCGGCGCGGCGCGGATCGGTTGGGCTGCGGGAGATGAAATCCCGTCTGTTCCTGGCCGTTTTGCTCCTGTGCGCCCTCGCGCCGGCCGGTCATGCTCTCGTCGAGCATAAGGTGGTAAAACATTTCACCGCCCCCGCGGCCGGGCTGGTGCTGCAGCTGGACACCTTCAGCGGGGCAATCAATCTCACCGAGACGGACGGCGACGCCGTTGAGATCACGGTGACCGAGCAGTGCAATGTGAAGGACGAACAGGAAGCCGCGCCGTTGCTCGCGGATTTGGATCTCACGCTGGAACAGGACAAGGACGGACACGTCGCGGTGCGCGCGAGCTACCGTCGGAAAGTGAGTTTCACCTGGCAGAACTGGCCGCCCGTGCTGCTGACCTTTGACCTCAAGGTGCCGCGCCGCTGCGATGCCGAACTGCGCACCATCAGTGGTGACATCACAGTGGGCAAGCTGAAGGGCAAGCTCAAGGTGACAAACGAGACCGGACGGATTTTCATCGGCGAGACGGATGGCACCGTAACCGTGCGCTCGAATACCGGCGAAATCGGTCTCACGGCCTGCACCGGCATGGTGGACGTGAACAACCTGACCGGGAATATTTCCATCGGGCGGGCTCTGGGGGGGGGGCGCGGCTGGCGAGCGCCGGCGGTGACATCGAGGTACAGCAGGCCGGCGGAGGTTTTCGCGTGAGCGGCAACGGCTCGTCGGTCAAGGTACGGTTTGCACATCCGCTCCGGCACACGGCGGACGTGGCGACTTCGGGCGGGAACATTTTGGCGATCTTTGACCAACGGAGCGCGGTCACGGTGGAGGCAACGGCCGCCCTGCTGGAACCCGTGACGATGCGTGGATTGGCACCCGCGGGTGTGCCCGACGGCGAAGCCCGACAGCATTTTGCGGCCAAGCTCAACGGTGGTGGTCTGGTGGTGGGATTAAGCGCTTCGGGCGGTCGCGTGCAATTGCGCGGTGAAGCCTTCGTGGCGCCGGCGGTGCTGGACCCTAGGCCTGCGGCGGCACCTGCAAAGTAATTGTCGTCAATCGGACGCTGCACACCTACCACAACACTCTGCGCCGCCTTCCAGATCGAGTTCACCGGGCAGGACCACCACTGCGAGCGGCTCCTCGTGCAGGAGGCCTTCCGCCATCACCGGGCGGGCAAACTCCTCGTCGCAGCCGGTTGAACCGGTTCGCAAACGTAGCCTGCAGCCATTGCATCCCCGCCATTAGGTTCCCCTCGGGCGTCTCCACCGCCAGATGATAGTGGTTGCGCATCACTACAAACGCATGGAGCTGCCCTCTGGGCCGCGAAGCGAACAAATAGTAGACGCGTCGGCCCGAGGAGCCGATGGACGAAAGTCCATGAGGGTGGGGGAGGCCAGCAGACCGACCGGTACGCCGCAGGCGTCCGAAGGCAAACGCATTGTCGGTTCGACCTCGCTCAGCATTCCAACAGAATGGGTGTTTTGGGGAAGTGAGTTTGAGTGTTCGGGCGCGGCGGTGTGCCCAAGAATGGCCGAGTTGCTCAATTTGATCGAGCCGGATGCATCTCGAGTTTGAGCAGCTTACAACGGCAGTGATGCCGTCAGCGTAATCGTCTTGTTCGTCGTCCGGTCTTCGATGGTCAACTGGCCGTTTTCCAGACGGACGTCGTCCACGTGGGTCATACCTTCCGGGCTTTTCACCCAGAACATCAGGAAGCTGGATGCGATCTTCCCTTTGGCTGGCAGCCAGCGGTAGACTGATGTGTCGAACATCTTGCCGAGTTCCACCATCTCGCGGTGCGGCAGGTCGAACGGCTGAGTGGCGAATTCGATGCCGCGCCCACTCCACCCGTTGGTGTTGTAAGCCATGTAGTTTTGCACCCACGGATACTCCTGGTGCTTGAACACGTACCCCAGCATGTAGTTCTTGTCGGTATTCAGAATCGTGACCCAGGCGACCGGCTTCGAGGGGTCCATCAGCGTCGTAGTGTGGCCGTTCCAGTTTGCGCCGGCGGGCTGGATCCGCATGTCATACTGTTTGCCATCCGTGCCTGTAATCATGGGCCAAGTGAACTCTTTACCCTGCTCGAGGGGCAGGCGCTGCCCGCCGGTGCGGGTCTTGGCGCGCGTGCCGGACATATCCACCACGGTCTTCTCAGGTTCGAGAAACGGCGGATAAAGGAACGGGTGCTCGCCCCAGTTCGCGGTACGGTCGAAGGCCACGTTGCTCTGGAGTTCGCTGTTCACGTAGACCACGTTCTCACCATCCACCATGCGGAATTGCCGCGTGAAGGTCTCTTGCAACAGAGGCAAGTCAACGGTGAACTTCGTCGTGGCTGTGGCGCCCTGCTTCTCAGAAGAAACAAGCTTCCATGGTGCCAGGTAGGCTTCGCCGTGCATCGCAATTCCAGCTGCGCGCTCCTGCTGGCTGGGCGATCCGAAGCCGTCCACAGCCACGAAATGCCCCACCATGCTTCCCTGAAGCTTGCGGTTAGCGGGCACAGCCGGAACCATCTCGGGATTGCCGAACGGACTCAGACCTCCGGCATCGCCCTGGAGGAGGACGCGCAACATCGCGCCGCCCTGTTTGATAATGGCGACCTCCAGCTTGTCGTTGGAGAGCAGATACACGGGACGGTTCAGGACGCTTGCTTCCTTCAGCGGAACCTCTGCCTGCACCATCGCCACTGAAATACCCATCGCGGCGAAGATGAAGGAAAGCGCGGCGCGAGCGTGTCTCAAAATGCGTTGTGGAAAATCCGTTCGTCGAAAGAGATGAAGCATGGGTTAACAGGTTTTGACCAACTTGGTGGCGGGGTGGAGCATGTCGCCTAACCTAGGAAACCGAGGCCACGTTGCAAGGCGTGGGTTTTACTTTCTAGGAGATGTTTGAGCGCGGGCTTGCCCGCTTGGTCGGACAGAAATAGGCATCTGAAATGTCGCCTAAAACTGCCGGGTTTGTCGGCTGCCCCTGCGGCCAAGCCGGTGGGGGCAGCGGCCAAGCCCTTGTCGGTGCAGATGCACGAGACGCTACGCCGTTACCGCTACAGCTCGCGCACCGAGCCAGTCCTTGATGATCGCGTGGACGCGCCCGGCCGGCACGGACTGCGGCAAGCCGAGGATGAGTTTCCCGTGGCCTTGGCGGCAGCTTCCATGCAGGCCGCCGATGCGAAAGTTGCAAAAGGACACGCGGGCGCGGAACACCCACAGCTCGACCGCCATCGAGGGCAATCCGCTCACGCTGGAGGAGGTGCGCGCACTGGAGGAAGGCACGATGGTGAAGGGGACGGCATGAAACCCAAGGCTCTGTCGTCCAGTGGGAGCCGCTTTAAAATCGCAGGCTGCGACTTTAATGGGAGGGTGCGGCCAGCATCGCAAATAACGGCCACCTTTCTTCACCGGGTGCCGCGCGACCCAACCGGAGGTGCCGGGCGCGGATTTTTTGGCGTACGGTCACCCGGTGCGCTTTTGGCATACTGCACGAATTTTACGAGTTGCCGCTGCGCGTTGGTATCCACGTTGTGCGCGAGCGACTCGAGCGCTTTCACGGTGTCGGTGAGCATGGCGTCTTTTGGATAAAGGAGCAGAAGTCTTTCGATCGCACCTTTCAGTCGGATAAATAGGTTGGGGCTGGTGCTTTGAATCTTTTTAATCGAGGCGAGGACGTAGCTGTCGTTCTCCCGGCTAAGGCTCATAAACAACTCCTCGATGGTGGTGTCGGCCGAACCGTCTGTGGGGAGGGTGGCGAAACCACTGCTGACCAATTCATTTCCGCGCGGAGCCAACGAAACAAATCCCTCGCCTGAAATGCGATAGGGAGATGGTGGCAGGGAGGCCGGAGTCCATGTCTCAGTGAAGTTGGAACGATAGGGCAGCGCAACGAACTGGGCGAGCAGATTGGGTTTGTCCACCCGTGTAAAATAGGCGCTCGGTTCACCCAGTTCGACCGCTTCTTTTGCCTTCGCGATCTCGGGTTCTTCCGTGGCGAGTGCGGCCAGGTCAATCTTGCTCCAATCCACGAAAGCTGGGGCTTCTGCACCGGGTGTAAAAATGTTGATGCCGGTGATCGTGACAAGAAAAGTGGGGGAGATTTTCAGGGGTGTGTGCGTGGCTTTGTCCCGCACGGTCTGGGCATGGACGAAGGGAACGGTGAGCAGCAGCAGGGTGGGGAGCAGTTTTGATTTCATGGGCAGGACAATTCCGGATCAGAACCAGAGCATGATCAAATAAGTGTATGGTCTGAAACGGCAACTTTTCAGGAGTTGTTTGACTGCCCAGTATACCCAAACCGCACTCAAAAGCGAAAAAATTATCTCAGAGTCTGCCTGACGCCGCTGCGGCAATGATCGCAGATCAAGTGGCTCGAGCCAGGTTTTTGCCGCCGGACTCAGTGGGTCATGAGGTAATAGAGAATATTGATCATGAGCGGATACGCCCGGGTTTCGGAAAATAGGTTGAAATATTCCGGACTTTCGCCCTCGCGTTCCCAGCCGTCGCTGATGTCGGTGTTGTGCAGCGCGATGATCATGATATGGCCCTTGTCGTCGAGCCAGGCGCGCACATGCATGTCGAGAGTGGAGGCATCGGGGCGCGGCAGGGTCGCGCGCGAGTTCGGATCGGACGGGTCGTAAGCGCGATTCCAGGCCTGGAGTCGGGAATTTGTGGGCACCTGGAGGTTGCTGAGTGGCAGCTTGAGGTCGAAGACGCCGTGAAACACCGGGTGGTCGAACGGCAGATCCACCCATTGTTGTCCCGGCAGCACGCGGACCATCTCGGCGGCAAAACTATCCCACGCCTGACTTCCCCAAAAATCACTCACCATGAGCGTGCCGCCGGTACGGAGGTGCTTGCGGAGAGCCGCCCGCTCAGGGTCACTCAGGCGGATGTTTTCCACATGGACCGCATACAGATAGGGATAACGGTAGAGGTCGGGATCGGTCAGACGCACCACGCGGGTGTCGGGATCAACCTTGAGCGAGCTCATTTGCTGAAGCCGGCCTGAGACATTGAGGTCGGCATCAGGGTAATCAATCTGCCAGCCTAGGCCACCACCGCCGCGTCCGCCCCCGCCCCCGGATTTGTGGAAGATCATGCGGGTAAAGGTGAAGGTATCGTGCTTGAACTGCGGCGAGTTGGTCCACACCGGCACATCAACGCTATGCGTGGCCGCTTCGCGCGCGGTGTGCACGGTGGCTTCGTCCACAAATCCATTGCCCTCCTCCAATCGCACGATGCCGCCC
>JBAXLL010000094.1:0-6640 GCA_037134835.1 Verrucomicrobiota bacterium | reverse complement strand
GTACCCGATCCACCGACCAACGCCGCCGTCCGCGCCCAGCTCGGCAGCCTCGTCCGCAAGGGCCTCCTCCGCATCGAGCGCGACGGCCCGCGCTATGTCTATCTGCCCACGCACCCGCACGCCAAGGCCGGGCGCGCCGCCATCCGCCGTGTGGTCGAGACGTTTTTCGAAAACTCGCTCGAGGACGCCGTCGCCGCGCTCCTCGGTTCCCGCGCCACGAAGCTGACCGAGGCCGAGATCGCGCGCCTCAAGGCCATGATCGAGAAATCTGCCTGAAACGAAAAAATCCGCGCGCCCCGCATCCCCATTTCGGCGCCCCTTCCTTCCGCCCCTCAGCCATTCAGTCCTTCTCCCCGACAGCCTCCTCCCGCGACGAGGGCGTCGCAGCTCCACCCAATCCGCTTCCTGGCACTCCGCCTTCCGCAATCCCCATCCCTCAGTCCTGCAGCCCTTCAGCCTTTCAGTCCTTCCCCCCTGCCTCCTGCCTGCCCTGAGCCCGTCGAAGGGACCCCTTCTCCCGCCCTTCAGCCCTTCAGTCCTTCCGCCTCTCAGCCATTCAGTCTTTCAGTCCTTCAGCCTTTCACTCCTCCAGCCCTTCCCCCTGCCCCCGCCATGAACGCGCTCCCCCTTGCCCTCCTCGCCAGCCCTGAGCTCGTCGCCGAATTAGCCGACGCCGCCGTGAAATCCGCCGCGCTCCTGCTGCTCGTTGCGTTTGTGTCGCCGCTCTTCCGCCATTCCTCCGCCGCCACGCGGCATGTCCTGTGGTCGGGCGCGCTGACCGCCGCCCTGCTCCTGCCCGTGCTGTCGCTCGCGCTTCCGGCGTGGCGCGTCTCGTGGCTGCCGAGCTGGCCAGCTGCGACGGCAGATGCCCCCGCCACCAACCGTAGCCCGCTGCGTGAGCAGCGGGAACTTACACCCCCGGCCAGCCCTGAACTTGTCGAATGGACCGCCACCACCCGCGACGAGGGCGTCACCACTCCCTCCGATACGCCGCCTGCCATTCCGCCCTCCGCATACCGCATTCCACCTTCCGCACTCCGCATACCGCCATCGGATCTCCCCTCGCGCTCTTCCGTTCTCCCTTCTCCCTCCGGCCTTCTCCTCCTCTGGCTCACCGGCGCCTTGCTCGCCCTTCTCCCGCTGCTGGCCGGCTGGGTGCAGGCCGTGCGCATCACCCGCCGGGCGCGCCTGTTGGACTCACCGGCGTGGGGCACTTTGCTCGCCACGGCCGCGCAAGACCTGGGCCTCCGCCGGCCGGTGCGACTGGGCCTCGCGCCCGGCGCGCCGATGCCTTTTACTTGGGGCGTTTTCCAGCCGATGGTGATTCTGCCGGAGGATGGGGAACATTGGCCCGAGGCCCGGCGCCGTCTCGTGCTCCTGCACGAGCTCGGCCATGTCCGCCGCCTCGACTGGCTGACGCAGACCTTCGCCGCGCTCGCCTGCGCGCTGCACTGGTTCAACCCGCTCGTCTGGCTCGCCGCCCGCCACATCCGCCTTGAGCGCGAGCAGGCGTGCGACGACCTTGTGCTCGGCTGCGGCTCGCTGCCCAAGGATTACGCCCGCGAGCTGCTCGCGCTCGCCACCGCCTCGTCCCGTCCGTTTTTCCTCGATTGGACCACGGTGCCGATGGCGCGCCGCTCTACCCTGGAAGTCCGGCTGCGCGCCATCCTCGACGGCCGTCGCCAGCGCGCGACGCTTTCCCGCACGGCCGCCCTCTTCTTGGTTGCGCTCCTCGCCGCCACCGCCCTCCCCCTCGCCATGCTGCGCGGCGCGGGGGCTCCAGCCGAAAAACAAACGCCGCCACCAGCCGCCGCGACCACGTCCAGCCGCATCCTCACGATCGAGCACCAGACGGTGTCCCTTGCCGCCAACCCCGGCCTGCTCGCCGACAAGGACGCCGTCATCGTCGGCGAAGGCGGAGTGCTCGATATCGGCCCTGGGGTGACTACTGTTTCGACGCTCACGCTGCGTGGTGGCACCATCATCGGTCCAACCGGCTCGAAACTTTCCGTCCAACATTATGAAGTGCAAAGCGGCACCGTCAGCGCCAATGTAGGCGGCCCGGACGGAATCACCAAGACCGGCTCCGGCACGGTCACGCTCTCCGGCCAGAACTCCTTCACCGGCACCACCACCGTCAGTAGTGGCACGCTGGTGGTCGTGAACTCCAATGCGATGGGCGCGGGTGCTGTCACCGTCAACCGTGCCGCTCCCGTCCCCGGCTGGCTCACCCCGGCCGACATCGCGCAGGCCATCGGTCCCGCCCTTGGCCTCACCGTTGCCGTCGAACCTGTCCAATCCACCTTGCCTGCCTCGGCTCCTGCCGCTGCGCCCCAAGCCGTCGTCATCACCATTGACGGGCAGGGCAAGGTCGTGGCGTTGGACAAGCGCAGCGTGATAGTGTTGGTCACGGTGAATCTGATGAAACCGGGACAACGCTCTCCTGTCCCGGCCGCATCCGCTCCAAGCTCCGCGCCCTGACGCGGCGCACGCCCACAAGCCTCCCGCTTCTCCCGAAGCGGGCCACAACGCAGGATCGCCCACCCAGCGGGAAAACCTTCCGCCTCTCCGCGTTTCCGCGATCTGCCTTCCGGCTTCTGGCTCCATCCTCCGCGCCCTCCGCGTTCTCCGCGTTGAAAAAACTCGCGCCGGAATATCTTTCGCTTGCATCCGCACCCACCGGCCGTTTTGCATGACGACGCTCGTAGGGGTGTCCTCCGCGGAGGACTGAGATTGCGGCACGCTCGGCCGCTCGACCCTTTGAACCTGAAACGGGTCATACCGGCGAAGGAAACAGCAGCAGCGCATGGTGCGCCGCGCCTTTTCGCGCCGGAGGTGATTCCGGGCCAGGTCGGGCATCCTCCCACCGCCACCATGATCATGCGCCTCCTGCCCACCCGCCTCTCTGCCGCCAGCTCCCCTTGTAGGGGCGCAGGCTTGCTGCGCCCTTTCCCCATCGCAGCCGATTGGGCGCAGCCAGCTCCCGTTGTTGTAGGGGCGCAGGCTTGCTGCGCCCTTCCCCCATCGCGGCCGATCGGGCGCAGCAAGACTGCGCCCCTGCGTCTATGCCGTCCCGTGACACCCCATGGCCGATCGGGCGCAGCAAGACTGCGCCCCTACGTCTATGCCATCCTCGGCCTGCTCGCTGCGCTCGCGCCGTCCTCCGCGATCCGTGCCGAAGACGCCCCCGTCATGCTTCCCCGCTACGAAGTCCCCGGCGTCGCCGCCGGCGATTCGGTCAACCCGCTCTCGCGGCCCGGCGCGGGCATCATGGGTGACGAGCGCACGCTGCTCGACACGCCCCGCGCCGCCAGCACGCTCACGCCCGCGCTCTTCGCGCAGCAGGGCATCGCCAGTCTCACCGACCTCGCGGCCTACGCGCCCTCCAGCTATGCGCCCTCGAGCTACGGCCTGCTCACCACACCGGTCATCCGCGGCGACACCGCCGAGGCCTACCTCAACGGCCAGCGGCTCAGCTACAGCAACTACGGCTACCTGCCGTCGTTCAACAACGTCGGGTCCGCCGACGTGGTGCGCGGCCCCGGCTCGGTGGTTTTCGGCGCGGGCCATCAGCTCGGCGGCTACCTCAACTATGTCACCAAGCGGCCCGCGTTTGACGGCGCGCACACGACGGTCACCACGCAGCTCGGCACGCTCGTTCCGGGCGGTGGCTCGTTTGCCGCTGGCTCGCTACAGGTAGACACGACCGGGCCGGTGAACGACCGGCTCGCGTGGCGCTTCAGCTACGAAGGTCAGGGCGGGGAGACGTTTTTCCGCCGCAGCGGCGCGAAGGACGACCGGCAGGATTTTTTTGCCGCGCTCCTGTGGCGGCCTGCGTCCGGCCTGACGGTCGAGGCCAACGTGCAGTTTTTCTGGCAAAACACGCCCGAGCTGCTCGGCGTCAACCGCGTCACGCAGGCGCTCATCAGTGACAACATCTACCTCGCCGGCAGCCCGTCCGCCCCTGTGCCGGTGCGGCTCGCGGATGACGCGCTGCTGTTCTCGCACGGCGACAACTCCGACGCAAAGATCACGCGCGGCCAGGTCATCGTCACCCGCGAGGTCTCGCCCGAGCTCACCCTTGTGAACCGCACGCTTTACGAACATGTCGCCCGCGCCCGGTTCAACGCCTTCGAATACGTCGAGCAGGTGAAACAGGACACCGTGGAAAACCGCACCGAGGCGCACGGGAGCTTTGATGTGCTCGGCCGCGAGCAAAAGGCCATCGTCGGCGCGACCCTCCGCTACGAGGGCGTGGACAGCCGCGTGGGGTATTTCAACGTCCCCGACCTCGGCATCTCCGGCAACAACGACGGCTCCGGCGACTACTCGTTCTACGACCTCACCGACCCGTCGCGCGTGTTCGACGCCACGCCGACCACCGGCAACGACCACGTCGTGGACAACGCCACCAACGGCAACACCGTCCGCAGCGAGGTGCTCAACCCCGCGGTCTTCTGGCAGCAGGAAAGCCGGCTCACCCGCGACCTCACCGCCACCGTCGGCCTGCGCGAGGATTTCTACCGCGTGCAGGCGCATGACCCCATCACCGGCGCGGGCGGCAGCGGCTTTGCCGACGCGGCCGAGCTGAGCGCGTTTTCGCAGGCCTACAGCCTCCTCTGGAACGCGCGCCCGGATCTCTCGCTCTACGTCACGCACAACCGCATCCGCTCCGCGAAAGGCAGCGTGACCGGCGGCGGCGTGAACCTCGCCGGCGGCACGATTGACCACGAGGATTTCCGCAATCTGAGCGTGCTCACCGAGGCCGGCGTGAAAGCCGATCTGCCCGGCCACCGCGCCTTCGTCGGCGCAGCCGTATTTCAGCAGGACCGGCAGACCGTGGATTTTCTCGGCAGCCACGACAGCATCCGCGTGCGCGGCCTGGAGCTGGAGACCGTCTGGCAGCCCGCGACCGACGTAAGCGTGTTCGCCAACGCGACCCTGCAGGACGGCCACTACGTCAATTCCGATCCCTACGAGGCCTCGACCGGCGGCGGCTTCACGCCCGGTGGCTCGCCCGGCCCCGGCGACTGGCGGCTCACCGGCTTCTCGCACACGCTGCTGAATGTCGGCGTGCGAGGCCGGCTTGCGGGCGGCTGGGGCGCAGGCCTCACCGCGCAATGGCAGAGCGTGCAGAACGTCAACATCCCCGTCGCGCCGACGGATCCGCAGCTCGTGCTCCCGGCGCAGACCACGCTCAATGCGAGCCTGTTTTACGAGGCGAAGCACTGGACGGCCACGCTTGAGGTCCTGAACCTCGCCAACGCGCGCAACTGGATCCACAACGGCGACACCTACACCGGCGCCAGCCTCATCTCCCGCGAGCTCCCCCTCCGCCTCGAAGCGCGCGTGACGTGGCGGTTTTGAACCGGCCGGGAGCCTGCGTCGCGCCGTAGCGCGGGCAACCTGCCTGCGCTCCTCCGCGATCTGCTGCCTGCCTGGCCTCCGGCTTCTGCCTCCTCCCAGCCTGACTCCTGCCATCCTGGCCTCTCGCTTCTCCCCCTCCGCGCCCTTCGCGTTCTTCGTGTAAAAAACTCGGGCCCCTGTCTCCGGCCTCTGTCATTCAGTCTTTCAGCCCTTCCTCCCTTGGTGCTCTCCGAGTCTCTGTGGTTCAAATCCCTTCATCCTCTGTGTCCTTTGCGAGCTGCTTCGTGTTTAAACTCCGTCCTCTGGCTTCCGGCTTCTGGCCTCGGCCCCTCCGCCCTACCGTGTTTCCGCGATAAGTTTCCGGCTTACCCACTCAGCGCCGCAGCAGGCTCTCTTCGTTGAGCTCAGCCTTGCCGCCGCTGCCGGCGGCACCGGCCGCCCAAGTGTAATACGCAAAACCGTCGCCCACGGGACGCGTCCCGCGCGCGACGAGCACGATTTGCGGCTCGTCGCAGACGAGGTTGAAGGCCCCGTTGGGCCCGGTGTCCGTCATGGCGACCGCCTTGGGCAGCGGATCGAACGAGGTGTAGATGCTCAGCAGCCAGTCATCCCGTGCCGCAAGGGCGGCGGGGCGCAGGGCGGCGTCACGTTGCCCGGCCGTGATGGCGGCAATGGCCTTGGCCTGCGCGGCGTCGATCTCCGCCCCGTGTTTGTCGAGCCGGGTTTGGTTAAAACTTGCGTAGTCTGAGGGGCGCACGGCGAGGACAATGACACCGACCAACGGTATCACCTTGCCGTCTGCGCCGGTGATCGAGACGCGGCCGGGATATTGGATCCTGGGCGTGGTGAGCGGCGCCGTGGCATTCACCGTCGCAGACTCGCTGTATTTCACGACGCCGGGACCCGTGACGGTAACCTTGTTCTGCTTGGCTGGCCGGTACTGGGCCAAGGTGGGCTGCATCTCGTCCGGGAAAAGCGAATAAGGCACGATTTGGTCCCCTTCTTTCGTGCGCATGGTGATGGCATCGGCGTCCACCGCCGCTATTTTTACGTCATGCAGTGTTCGGCCGTCGTTCAGCCGCAATCGCGGGCCATTGATTAGGTTGGCGAGCTGGCGCGGGAGGGGAACCGCTTCCGCGACGGTACCCCCGGTGATCACGGGCAGCCGTTGGGCCGCACAGAGCAGCAGGCCGAGGAGCACTAGGGGGATTTTTTTGATCACGCGCACACCGGGAAATTGCTCCCCGCCCTCGTCGGGTGCAAGCCTGCAAGG
>JBAXLL010000093.1:0-6670 GCA_037134835.1 Verrucomicrobiota bacterium | reverse complement strand
AAGGGTGGCAACGATTGCTGCCGCCATCGGTATCCCGGTGGCGTGCGCCCAGGCGACCGGCCAGAGCAGACCGGTGTCTCCCGTCATCGCCAGATCCGCCCAGCCTGGCGCATCGGTGAAGGCGAAATAAAGCAACCCCGTGTAATAGGTCCGGACCAGTAGCCGCGCCTCCAGCCAGGCCCGCATTTGCCGGGCCGGGACGCTGGGGGGATCGGACACGGCCGTCCGCCCTTGGCCTTGGCCGGCCAACCGTAGCCGGGCTTGTCTCCACCATCGGTGGTTCATGGTGCGCCAGTTTTGAACTCACGCACCTTGCGCACCTGTTCTGTCCCGCCATGCAGTCGGGCGATGGGCGAGTAGCTCAGCTCGACCAGCTCGTAGCGGGCCGGCTGGCGGATGAAGTTTTCCTCCAGCGTCCGCCGTAGCCGTTGCACCGCCGCTTCGTCTTTTTCCGCGCACGCTTGTCCCAGATCGCGTGCGAGCCGCACCACCGTCGGAGCCTGGCTGGGCGCGACGAATTCATGATAGGTTGCCAGCGACCTTGGCTCCCCCGGTGGCTGCCCCTCCCATTCCAGCAACCGAAGCTCCGTTCGGGTGCGAACGGGCTCAGGCGTCAGGGCGAACAGAAACCACGAGTAAAGCGGAAACTCTTCCTGCCCGGGTGTCGCCAGAACCGCCAGCCCTCCGATCAGTTGTACTGCCAGGATCGCGGCCAGCCAGCCCTGCCGCCGCCGGTAGGCATCGGCTGGTTGCCTTGGGACGTTTCCGTGGACTGGTAAGCGGGTGTAGTTTGGAGGACGCATGGATCAAGGGCGTCGCAGGCTACCAGACGGCTTCACCTGAGGGCAATCCTCAGATCAGTTTTAAAAAAGCTTGCAAAGTATGAGGATGTATACCCTATTTCTGCAATCCCTATGCATACTCCCGCTCCTATTCTCTCCAATCGTTCCCTTCGGTGTATTTCGGCCTTGGCTGTGGTCACCATGCTGCTGTCCGTCCCGGCGCTTTTCGCCGCCCGCGGCGGCGGTGGTGGCGGTGGTGGCGGGGGCAGAAGTGGTGGCACGGCTAAGCCGGCGCCTTCACCTTTGGTCGCTATCATGGACAAATATGATAAGAATAAAGACGGCAAGCTCGACAAGGGGGAGCTCCAAGTGATCCACGATTCGGATAAGGCGCTTTGCGATGATTTGATGAAATTCGATGCGGACAAGAGCCTCAGCCTTGATGCCAGTGAGTTGTCCAAATACGAAGAATCAAAAAGGCCCAAGACTCCTTCTGGTGGCGCAGCGGGTGGACCTGGAGGCGGCGGTGGAGGCGGCGGTCCTCGTGGTGGCTCGGGTGGTTGATGCCTCGTTGTTCATTCATCGGTATTTTTACGGCGTCTCTGATAAAGGGACGCCTTTTTTGTCTTCAACCCGAGTTGATTGACCGTTCTCCCGGTGCGTTCGTTAGACCCAAGGCCAGTTGCCCTGAAGCTTGGGTTGCCACTTGTTCTTGACGTAGATCGATTGCGTTGGCAGTTCGTCTCAAGTTAATGCGAAACATCGCTCTGGCACTTCGACTTACCTAGACGCACGATCCCCTTCGGGCCGCGCAGCGGCTGGTCGTGCGTCCGTTGGATGTTTTCCGCGTCTCCGCCTTCGGTCGCGCGTGTGCTCGCCTTCCGGCCCGTTTGCCTGCAATCTCCCTCGTTTCGTCCGCCTTGTTTCGCCATGCAATCCGCTCCCGTCACCAAATACGTCCCGTTTCCGCCCGTCGCGCTGCCCGGCCGCCAATGGCCCAACCGCACGCTCACCCATGCCCCGATCTGGTGCAGCGTTGATCTCCGCGACGGCAACCAGGCCCTCGCCCAGCCCATGAGCGTCGAGGAGAAGCTCGAATACTTCGACCTGCTCGTGAAAATCGGCTTCAAGGAAATTGAGGTCGGTTTTCCGTCCGCCTCCCAGATCGAGTTCGATTTCTGCCGCCGCCTGATCGAGGAGCACCGCATCCCCGGCGACGTCGCCGTTCAGGTTCTCTGCCAGTGCCGGGAGGATCTCATCACGCGTTCGCTCGAGGCCTTGCGCGGCGCGAAGCACGTCATTTTTCACCTCTACAACTCCACTTCGCCCAAGCAGCGCGAGTATGTGTTTAACGCGTCCCAGGCCGACATCGTCCGCATCGCCACGCATGCAGTGGGCTTCTTGAAAACGCAGATGGCGCCGCTCGTCGCCGCCGGCACGAAACTGCGTCTCGAATACTCGCCCGAGAGCTTCACCAGCACCGAGCTGGAGTTTGCGCTGGAGATTTGCGAGGCCGTCACCGACGTGTGGTCGCCCACCGTCGCCGAAAAGATCATCCTCAACCTCCCCGCCACCGTCGAATACGCCACGCCCAACGTCCATGCCGACCAGATCGAGTGGATGTGCCGCCACCTCAAGCGCCGCGCCGCCACCATCGTTTCACTGCATACGCACAACGACCGCGGCACCGGGATCGCCGCGACCGAGCTCGCGCTCCTCGCTGGTGCCGACCGTGTCGAAGGCACCCTCTTTGGCAACGGCGAGCGCACGGGCAACC
Organism: Verrucomicrobiota bacterium; assembly: GCA_037134835.1. Taxonomy (GTDB): domain Bacteria; phylum Verrucomicrobiota; class Verrucomicrobiia; order Opitutales; family Opitutaceae; genus CAIYUN01. The sequence goes on along the minus strand of JBAXLL010000093.1, from coordinate 4,111 downwards.
TCGACCTCGTCGTGGTCGCGCTGAATCTTTATACGCACGGCATCCACCCCGGCCTCGACTTCTCGGATATCAACCACATCCGCGATGTCTATGAGCGCTGCACGCGCCTCGAAGTCCACCCGCGCCATCCTTATGTCGGCGAGCTGGTCTTCACCGCGTTCAGCGGTTCGCACCAGGACGCCATCAAGAAATCGTGGGCCCTGCAAAAACCCGGTTCACCCTGGGACGTGATCTACATCCCCATTGATCCCGCCGATCTCGGCCGCAGCTACAAGGCCATCATCCGCATTAACAGCCAGTCCGGCAAAGGCGGCGTCGCCTATGTGCTTGAGCACGAATTCGGCTATCAGCTCCCCAAGCTCATGCACAAGGAAATGGGCCGGATCGTCAACGATCTCGCCGACACGAAAGGCACCGAACTCACGCCGGCCGAGGTGCATGACGTGTTCCGCCGCGAATACCTGGACCGGGTGGCGCCTCGCGTGGTGCTCACGCGCTTCAAAACCGCCGAACGCGACAGCGCCGTGAAATGCGAGACGGTGCTCACGCTGGACGGCACCTCGCACACCCTCGCCGCCGAGGGCAACGGCCCGATCGCCGCCTTTGTGCGCGCGCTCGGTGCGACCACGCTGCCCAAGTTTGACGTGCTCTCCTACGCCGAGCACTCGCTGGGCACCGGGGCCGAGGCGCGCGCCGTGAGCTACATCCAGATCAAGGTCGCCGACGGCCGCACGCTCTACGGGGCGGGCATCGACACCAACATCGAGCTCGCCAGCATCAAAGCCGTCGTCAGCGCCCTCAACCGTGCGCTGGTGCCCTAATGCCAGCTCCTATCTTCTTCCTCCTCCAGAAGTTTGCTCCCATTCAACTCAGGCTTAGAAATCCCCTCTCCTCGCACTTTGCGAACACCGCGTTGAAAGGTTTGGCCCGTTGCCAGAATCAAGCATCCGCGTTTCGGTTGTGATGGTAGGATGCCCTCCGCCGTAGCGCGGGCAACCTGCCCGCGTTCCTTTGATGCTCTGCTCTCTTCTGATTGCGCGCCGGAGCCATGCACTCGGGGCTTTTCTTTTTCTCCGGAAGTGATAGCCGTCTCACCGTGAGCCATATCGCCGCCGCCCTCGCCAAAAGCAAAGGCAAGAAAGTCGAAGCCCCGCCCCCCGGCACGCCGGTCGCCCCCGCCTTGCCGCCGCCGGTGCTGCCCATGGCCCTGCGCGCTCCCGCTTCGGCCACCGCTGCCGCCGCGCCCAAAAAATTCTCCCTGCCCCTGGTCCTCGGCGGAGGTTTGGCGCTGGTGGCAGTGGCGGCGGCCGGATGGTTTTTGCTGAAACCTGCCGCCGGGCCGGCCGAGAAACCGGCGGTCATTGCGGCCAAACCGGTTATCCCGGCTTCCGTGGTCAAACCGCCGGTTTCACCGCCCGTCGCCACTGCGCCGGTCACCGCCCCGCCCGCCAGGCCGGCGGCGGTCACGCCTGCTCCGGTCGCCGGGTCCCCCGACGCCGCGTTGCAGGAACAGGTCGCAAAATTTTCCGTCACCCTGAGAAAAGGCGGCTCGGACCAGCGTGCGGTGATTAATGGCAAAACCTATGTCCCCGGCGACCGGGTAGCCGACGTGCTCACGTTGCAACAGGTGCTGGGTGACCGTATCATCCTGCGCGACGACAGCGGCAACCTCTACTCGAAGTAGTATACGTCGTCCTGCGGGCCGATTCAGCGTACCGCGGTGGCGGCCGGTCCGGCATCCGTGAGCCGCCCGAGTGCTGTCTGTTTGGCGAGCGAAACGACCAAGATCTCACTGTCGGCGACGCTCCGCTCCGTGTCGTCGGGGTTGACCAGCGGGGTGATTTCCTCGCGCAACTGTGCCCAAGCTGACTCGAGAAAGTTTTCGATCACCGAGCCCTGCGCCTGATCGGCGGCCTCTGCCTGCCCGAGCAGCTCGGCGATGCCGGACTCGTAAAGCTGCTTGGTATCGGAAATGAGCGATTCGAACTGCATCTGCGCCTCCGTGAGGCTGCGTGAGCCGATGGTGCTGACCCACACCGCATAGCTCACGACCCGCAGCTTGGGCAGCGGCCGGGCCCCGGCAAAGCCGGCTTCCTGAAACATCGCCGCCTGCGTGTCTGCGATCTTGTTGGCAAACAGCACCTCGCTCTCGACCTTTTGTGCGGCGTTGATAGCGATGACAAACGCCTGGACGGCCGACTGGGAGTAGGCTTGGGTGGCGCGCGCGTAGCCGGTGCAGGCCATGTTGCGGGCGTTGCCCAGGGCCTGCAGAAATTCATACACACGCTCAGCAAACCGTTCCAGGCAGCGCCGCCAGTCCGCTTTCTGCTGACGGGCGGCGAGCGCCGCCGTGTATTCGGGGCACGACGCCCGCAACAAATCCTCGATGCTGTCGCGCAGGAGCTTGCGCACGTGCGGTTCGACGCGGTCCAGTTGGTCGATACCGGTGCGGAGCAGGCGCACCGTTTCCTGGATTTCCGCGATCTGCGCGAGATAGGCATCGCGCTTTTCCTTGGCGGAAAACAGTAGCATCGCCGGCTTGGCTCCCTGCACTGTTTTCAGCTCGGCCTCTTTCTCCGCCAGTACAGGCACAAGCTGCTCGCGGCCCAGCCGGAGGTGGGCCTCGCGGACGAGCAGGTCCTGCAGTTCACGGGGAATGTCGGACACAGGGGAAAACGGTTGATCGCAGACGGGCAGTTTCTCTGTCGGGGGCCCGGATGCAAGCGCGGCGATAACAGGTCGGTGGGAGCGCGAGCAAGCTCGCGGCCTACGGGACAAACGAAAAAGCCCCATCGCCGATAAACGGGTGGTAGTGCGGTTTGCCAATTCGGGCGGTGTAGGGCGTCTGTTTTGCCGTTCCGAAACACTGGCCTGCGTTGATACACCAAACTGTCTCACTCCGGTTTCTGGTTTCCTGGCTTCCTGCTTAAATTTCTGCCTGATGCGACAGACCTTGGGCCGATTCACCTAGTGCAGTTTGCCCTGCCGGGCGGTGTAGGCCGTCTGGTCTGTCTTGCCGCTTCGACAAGCGCACGGCCCTGAGCCCATCGATAGGCAGACGCCGTTGCGGAATACGGGCCTTGCATTGATCCTCCAAACTCTACCACTGCTGATCAAGGGGCGGGGGAGCCTTTCAACCGGCCGGCCGGTTCGCCTGCCGCAGGCCCAGGAGAAATTCGCGGTTGCCGTCCCCGCCGGTGATGGGAGAGTCTATCGTGCCGATGAGCGTCGCCCCGGTCAGTTCTGCGAGAGCAAATGCGGTCACGTCAGCCAGCACTGCCTCCTGCACGGCCGGATCACGGATGACGCCCCGGCCCTTGTCGGCTTCGGCTTTGCCCGCCTCGAACTGGGGTTTGACCAGCGCGACCAACGTTCCGCCCGCCCGCACCAGCGGCCACACGGTGGGCAGCACGGCCCGCAGCGAGATGAAAGACAGGTCCATCACCACCGCATCGAACTCTGCGCGCGGCAGGTCGGCGGCGTCGAGACGGCGGGCGTTGATTTTTTCGAGGTTGGTCACGCGCGGGTCGGCGCGGAGCTTCGCATGCAGTTGCGCCCGGCCCACATCCACGCACACGACATCGGCCGCCCCGGCCTGGAGCGCGCAGTCGGTGAAACCGCCGGTCGAGGCGCCCACATCGAGCACATGCGCCCCGCGTAGGTCGGTGCCGAAGCGGTCAATCCAGCCCTGCAGTTTCTCGCCCCCCCGGCTGACGAAGCGTGGCGCTTGTTCGACGGTCAGTACGATGTCGGTCGGAAATTCTTTGCCCGGCTTGTCGAGCCGCTCGGTCCCATGCAGCACGCGGCCCGCCATGATGAGTGCCTTCGCCTGGGCCCGTGATGCCACCAGCCCGCGTGCGACGAGCAGCTCGTCGAGGCGGAGTTTGGCGGGTGCGGTCATGGGGGAGTGCTTTTTAACCGCGGATTTCACGGATGAACACGGATAATGGCAGAAGCCCTGAAGCTTGGAACGGAAAACACGCTGATCGCATCAGGTTTTTCGGGCATGGCTTCATGGATTCTGCAAGAGAACAGTTTTCTAAATCCGCGCCCATCCGCGCTATCTGCGGAGATAATCTGGTCTGAGACTCAAGACAGCTTCTGCCTGGCG